>JAGCXX010000266.1 GCA_017961115.1 Prevotella sp.
AGAGAGTGAGGGCACCGAGCAGGGCGAGTTTTTGTGCTCCCTCGTCGGCATATTCGAAACTCATGCACATCTGCTTGATCTTCTGCGAGTCGTAAGCGGTGAGGCCAACGAAGATAAGCACGCCAAGATAGCTGAGTGCCAGGTCAAGTCCGGTGCTCTTGAAGAACAGGTTGACCAAGGTGGCGATGATGAGTCCGATGAGTGCCATGAAGAGGTACTTGCCCATTGTGGAGAGGTCTTTCTTCGTGGTGTAGCCAAATACAGCCATGGCTCCGAAGGTGCCTGCGGTAATGAGGAACACCCTGGTGATGGACGACATGGTGTAGATCAGGAAGATAGACGAGAGCGTCACGCCGTTGATGACGGAGTAGGTGGTGAACAAAATCGTAGCGGTGGTTAGCGACAGTTTGTTGATGCCTGCCGAAATTCCGATAACGAGTACAAGCTCAAGGATAATCAGTCCCCAGAGTATGGCCGAGTTGCTCATCAGGGTAAAGATGAACCCGCTATGAGCCACATAGTATGCGGCAAAAGCTGTGATGGTGAGTGCCAACGTCATCCATAGGTATACTTTGCGCATGAGGATACCGAAAGCACTTTGGGTGGCATATCTCTGGCGCTCACTGACATTGATGCCAGCCTCCCTCTCTCTCATCATTGATGCAAAATCTTTTTCGTTCATTTCTTTTTTATTAAATAATGTATTTTATGTAACTTTAAGATGCATGTCAAGACATTTCTGCCCGACAGCGTCCTATCATTAAGCAAAGATACGCATTTCCCCCGAAATCTGACAGTGAATGTCTTTTTTTTTGTTTTTTTTGCAACTATTCGTGTTAAACTGCCCTCGTTTTTCCTGTTTCTCGTGGGAAATCACTATTTTTGTAAGTTGATAACCAAAAACCAATTCTAAGCTTGATAAGGATGAAACGTTTGTACATGATATGGGGCCTGCTGTTCCTTGCATTGGCAGCCCATGCGATAGATAGAAGTAAGTTGATTAATTATGCCAGTTCGCTGAACGGAAAGAAGAAGGAGGCTCTGAAGACAGCTGTCTACAACATCATTAGAAAAAATGATCAGAATCCATCCAATGAACACATTGTGCTCGACTATGGCAACGGAAAGAATAAGACATGGTGGGGTTTCTGGTATACAGACCGTATCACTGGCACCCAAGAGTGCATCAACAGGTACAGCGACAAGAAATTCTATTTTGAATCTAAAACTTCCAACAGTGGAAAAGTCATCGATGGTATGAATATCGAGCACTCATTCCCCAAGAGCTGGTGGGGCGGAACAGAGAATTCTGCCTATAAGGATTTGTTCAACCTCTATCCGTCTGATACACAAGCCAACTCCGACAAGTCCAACTATCCGATGGGTGTTGTAGAACAAGTGTCATCACAAGTGCCGGGATATGACAAGGTTGGCAAGGGCACTATTGATGGTGTCAAGAATACTTGGTGCTGGGAGCCAGGTGATCAGTATAAGGGTGATTTCTCACGAGCATATATGTATATGGCTACCCGCTATCAGAATTACACATGGTCGGGCACGCAGGGTAAGCAACAGTTAGTGGCTGGCGAATGGCCCACTCTGAAGCAATGGGCATACACCCTCTATATGCAGTGGGTGAGAAATGACCCTGTCGACCAGTTGGAGATTGATCGCAACGAGGCCGTCTACAACATACAGTACAACCGCAACCTCTTTGTGGATTTTCCTTACTTGGCTGAGTATATATGGGGCGACAGTATCAATGTGGCCTTCAATCCTTATACCTCCATTACTACTGCCGTGGATGATGACAGGTATTTGAATGGTGGAAGTCAACAAGGTGATGAGGTGGCTCCTCCTGTCTTCTCACCCGAGGGTGGTACATATGCTGAAGCGGTGACGGTCACCATCAGTGCGGCATCCGATGTCACCATCCTCTACACCACCGACGGTACTTCGCCTGCCGACAATGGAACAGAATATGAGTCTCCCATCCTCATCACGGAGACCACGACCATCAAGGCTATGGCTGTCGATGACGAAGGAAATGTGAGTGATGTGGTGACTGCAACTTATGTGATAGGGGCTGAGGAAGAGGATATCTTCATCGAGACATTCGACTTATGCGATGGTACAGGCGGCAATGATGGCATATTTTCAGGAAGTGTAGCCGGTAGTGCCAGCAATTTCAAACCTGACAACGAGGGCTGGTCAGCTACCAGTTATTTTGGTGGAGACAAGTGCGCCCGCTTTGGCGCCAGCAAAAAGTCCGGCGTTGTCACCACGCCTACTTTCAATATCAATGGTGAGGCCACCTTCAGTTTCAAGGCGGCTCCGTGGGGAACAGACGACACATCACTTATTTTGTCGGTTAGTGGCAATGCCTCCCTTTCAGAGACAAATCTGACCATGAAGGCTGGGGAATGGACCGAATATACCGTGACGCTGGAGGGCAACGGAGAGGTGGCTGTCACCTTCACTCCTGCGCTGCGTTTCTTCCTCGATGAGGTTAATGCCCGCGCAGTCATCACTACTCCCACAATGGCAGGTGACGTCAACAGGGATGGAAAGGCCAATGTGTCCGATGTCATGCTGGTAGTCAACTTGGCAATGGAAAATATCGAGAAAGACCCTGTGCTTTACGACCTGAAAGCTGCAGATGCCAACGGAGATGGCACAATCAATGTTACCGATGCCATGCTTATTGTGAACATCGCCTTACAAAACTGACCTTTGCCCAACAGTCTGTTGCTGTTTTCTCACCATCACTGGATTTTGGGCTTCAACTCATCGGGCGACTCGTTGGTGAACATGTTCACGGGCGGAGCAGTGCGCTCGAAGAGGTGGGTAATGACTTCCGGCTCAAGTGTGAGAGTGGGGCGGAAGGCATCCGATTGCATGTATTTGAGAATGGAGTGACGCAACTGCCGTGCCACGGGACGGTTGTTGAGGCCATTGTTGATATCGATGGTTGTCATGAGCAGGCGTCCGCCAAACATGTTGGCTTCAACCATCATGCCCAATTTGCGTGACACATGCCAGGTGTCGATGGGTTGCACGATGGGTTGGTAGTCGAATGGAAATTCAGAGAGGTTCATCACCTGCGTCCGGTTCACCAGTTCCCACCAGTTGAGGTCCTGCCAGTCATCAGTGGGGAAGTCGGCGAACACGGGGTGGGTATTCTGGATGTAGGCACCGGTGGTGTGGGGTGGGCGCATCTTAAACCAACTGGTGTTCCAGAACACAGGCATGAAGGTGTGGCGCACGTCATTGCCGTAGCGCACCTTCCCAGCGGCACAGATGAGCACCTTTCCTCCCCCACGGAGCACGTCGAGGGCACGTGCGTCGAGGGTGTCGGTGATGAGGATGCCTTCCTCGGTGTATTGGGTCTTGTCTGGATATACCCAGAAATCATAGTGGTTGCGTCCATACCCTGCTTGTGGTGTGAGTGTTGCTGGCTGTTGCTGTGCCGTACTCAGCATCAGGGTGAGTTTTGCGGGTGCCTTCACCTGCGACGGGTCGAAGACAATGGGTGCCGACGAAGTCACCTTACCCTCTGCCAATAGTGTGCTGCCATTGTTGATGCGATAC
>JAGCXX010000036.1 GCA_017961115.1 Prevotella sp.
AAAGCCGATGGCATAGAACTGCTTTTTCGTGTCCAGCGGCATGCCCTTGCAGTCAAGGCTCCAATACACCCCGCCATACTCACCATCGAAGAAATGGTCGATGAGATAACGCTTTGCCCTTGTGGCAGCCTCAAGATATTCAGGTCTTCCAAGTACACGGTAGGCAGCAGAGAAAGCCCATAGGATGCGCGCATTCAGGATGGCCCCCTTCTCCGCATCCGCCTGAAGCAACCCTTGACCGTCGATACGGCCATAGAAGCCACCGTTTTCCTCATCCACCATTCGGTGGAGCCAGAAACGCAGGATGTTCTGCTCGAGAACATCCTGCATTTCGTTTTTTAGGGATACAAGATCCATCACTTATTTCTTTATCGGATACAGTTTGAGCAGCAAGATCATTATCAAAGCTATAAAAGCAGGGATAATGGAGAACAGTGCCCATATCATACTCCTCACAGCAGCCTCGTCGTTGATTTGGATAAAGGTCTCACCAGCATCATTCGTGCCCGAAACGAAACCTGACAGACCAAGGAGCAAAGCCACCAGCGAGCCCGAGATAGCAGTACCGAATTTTTGTGCCATGGTGCCCGACGAGAAGATAAGACCTGTGGAAGACGTTCCGTTTTTCTCCGTGGCATAGTCAGCCACATCTGCATACATCGACCACAGCAGGGGCGAGTAGAGACCGATACCCACAGAAGTAAGCACCACTATGGCAATCAGCACCCAGATATAGGCAGGGTCTCTCGGAATGAAGAAGAACAACACCGAGAAGACGACGCAGATGAGTGCAGCCACAGTGAACGCCCTGCGCTTAGAGCCCATCCATTGGGTGAACTTCGGTGACAATCCTCCGAAAATCATACATGTCACCTCGCCAAAGGTCATGAACACCGTATAATTGATGATAAGGCTGCTGAAAGTGATTTCTTTACCCAAGATATAGTCGAACATATATCCTGCCACGGCATAGCGGAAGCCATTGAAGAAGTTGGTGCAGATGCCAATAAGTGTCAGGTAAATCCACGGTTTGTTCTTGACCAAGTCGGCAAAAGGTTTGAAGGAGAATTTCTCCGCACGGACAGGCTTGAGGCGCTCTTTGGTCAGCAGACCACAAGCCAGAGTGCCCAAAGCAGCGATACATCCGAAGAATGCACCCAAGACCGCATACTGATGCTGCTCCGTACCGCCCACTATCTTTTGCAGGTAAGGGAAGGCAAACAATGTGATGAAGCCCATGGCATAAGCACCCACCATACGATAGGAGGAGAATTGGTTTTTCTCATTATCATTCTCAGTCATTACGCCCAGCAGCGAGCCGTAAGGCACATTGACAGCAGTATAGACAGCCATCATCAGCAGGTAGAGCGTATAGGCATAGATTCGCTTGCCAACCGGACCGAAATCGGGGGTATAGAGCAACAGGGCGAAAATCAGGCCGAAGGGTATGGCACCGATAATCAACCAAGGACGATATGTTCCCCAGCGCGACTGTGTTCGGTCAGCCAGGCTTCCCATCAGCGGGTCGGTGACCACATCAAACATACGTGCGATGAGCATCAGTGTGGCCGTATCAGCCACGGTGAGTCCAAACACATTGGTGAAAAACAGCGGGAAAGCTATTGACATGATTTTCCATGTGATACCACCTGCGGCCGCATCACCAAGAGCATAACCGATTTTTTCTTTTAATGAAACCATTTTTGTCGTTTTGGTGTTATGAAGTTTAGGAGTTTAGGCATTAACATATACCTGGCTACAACATGATGCAGCCATAAAACAAGCAAAAGTAATCAAAAATCTTAAACTTTTACTCTTAATCCTCAAATTTTTACTCCGTTAGCCTTGTTTTTTGCAATGAGCTGCTTGATTGTGTCCACAGAGGCAGAAGTCGTGAATCCATCCTCAGGAGTATTCATGCAATAATCCACCAATTGGTTGATGGTGGAGGTAGCCACATGCATTCGTGTGTCGCTTGAGGCATAATAGATGAAAACACGTCCGTTGTCATCCACTATCCAACCATTGGAGAAGACGACATTCATCACGTCGCCCACATACTCCCAACCTTCAGGAACCAGGAAATATCCACCAGGACTGGCGATGACGCGGGTAGGGTCATCAAGTGCCGTCATATACATATAGAGCACATAGCGCAGTCCGCTGGCACATCCGCGCACGCCATGCGCCAGGTGCAGCCATCCCCTATCGGTCTTGATGGGGTGCGGGCCCTCACCATTCTTCACCTCCATGATGGTGTGGTAGTGTCGTGGATTGATGATTTTCTCCTCACGCACCTCTGCATTTGTGATGTCATCCACCAAAGCCCATCCGATGCCACCACCCGACCCCGTATCGATGAAACCATCCTGCGGGCGGGTGTAGAAAGCATACTTACCCTCAACAAATTCCGGATGAAGCACCACATTGCGCTGCTGAGAACGAGATTTCAGGTCGGGCAGGCGCTCCCAATGCACCAAGTCCTTGGTGCGTGCGATGGCGGCCGTCGCCGTAGCGGCAGAGAGGTCACCCGGCATGCTGTCATCATGCCTCTCCGCGCAGAACACGCCATATATCCATCCATCCTCATGTTGGGTGACACGCATGTCATAGATATTGGTGGCAGGTATCACATCATCAGGCATGGTGATAGGTTCGGGCCAGAAGCGGAAGTTGTCGATGCCGTTGGGACTTTCCGCCACGGCGAAGAATGACTTTCTGTCGGCCCCCTCCACACGCACGATGATGACATACTTACCGTTCCATTTGATGGCACCGCTGTTGAGTGTTGCGTTGATTATGATGCGCTGCATCAGATAGGGATTATCTTCCTCACAGAAATCATACCGCCAGGTGAGCGGTGTATGCTCTGCAGTCACTATGGGATATTTGTATTTCGTATAAATGCCATTTCCACCCTCAAGTGGTTCGTTTGGACGGTTCAGCAACTCCTCATGGACATCCATAAGAGCCTCCGCCTTTTCTTTGAAATCAATTTTCATTATATAGGAGTTTAATAGTTGGAAAGTTTGGTTTTTACTGCTGATTGAGAGCGTAGTATTGGCGACCCTACATTAAAGGCAAGCAGTCGGAGTTAATTTTTCAATTGATAATCTCCTTTAGGAAAAGGGTGTTTGGGGCATCATAGAGTTTTTTGAAATCAGCAGCACTTTGCTGGTCGGGGTCAGGAGCGAAATACTCCTTGCTGTAGTTGCGCCATGTATGGAAATAAGAGATAGGATACTTGTCCATCACTGGTTTGAGCACCCTTGTCCACCATGTAGAGTCAGGAATGTTCTTATAGCCACATTCCGTCATGGCTATCATCTTGCCATTCTCCTTGGCAAAATCGCTGAGGAAGGTCAGGTCGGCATTGAGGGCAGACACAAACTCATCCTCTGTTCCCCATTGGTAGGCATCCTCACCTATGAGTGCCACACGGTCGTTACCAGGATAGCGGGCGAGGAAACGCTCTTTCGTCCAACTACCGTCGAGATTGGGTGAATAACTCCACAGCAGGTTGTCGAGTCCCTCACCAGTGAGATAATCCTGGAGGGTGTTCCACAATCCGTGGAATTCCTCATCGCTGCACAGTTTTTGTCCCCACCAGAACCAAGAGCCATTGTTCTCATGCCATGGGCGGAAAATGATGGGCACTGGCACTCCGTCTTCTGTTTTGAGTGTACTGAGAAAATCCCCCACACGTGTCATCCATGTGGCAAAGAGCGCCTTTGCGCTGTCGTTCTGCAGGATTTGCCTGACAACGGTAGTGTCGCTCACATCCCATGCGTTGCCACCGGTGACAGGGTTGCGCGGATGCCAACTGATGGTGATGATGCCCCCCCTCTGATGGTGTTTAATGATTTCCGTCCTTATGCGCGCAAAAGCCACGCTGTCGAGGTTTTTCTCATCCCCCATCTCGATACCACCGAGGTCGAACCCCATGATGGCGGGATAATCTCCTACGATGGAGAGGATGTCGCTGCGGTCAACACCGGGCATAGTATCTCCATCCCACTGAAGTCCATAGAATGGATCATCCTGATGTCCATACATATAACCCTTCTGCTGCAGAGTCTGCAACCGACCCAGCAACTGCTCAGCACCATTCTTGGAAGTCTCATTTACTTGTGAGCATGCCATCATCATGATAGCGGCTAAAATCAAAAGAGTCGTTTTATTCATAATCTATCTGTCTATTTTATAATTCTTTGTTTTATCGGTGCGATAACCATTTCCTTATTTCTCAATTCCTAATACCCATTTGCAGGAGGAGCCAATTTTCCCACTCGTCCCACTGCTCCTGATACCAATAGTGTCCGGTCATCTGGTAGAGGCTTATCGTCTTGGGTGCTGTGACAACATTATAGACCGACCATGAGGATGATGGCGGCACCACCTCATCGTTGTAGCCAAAGGTGAAGAACGAAGGACAGGCAACCCGCCTTGCGAAGTTGATACCGTCGTAATAACGTGCCCCTTCCACTTTTCTCATATCAGGATTTTCCTGTTTATAGAAGTAATGAGGCCAACCACACGCCCTTTTCTGGAGTGCAATCTCATAATCGCACATGGCATCGTGGACAGCCGCCATATAGGTGATGCGCTTATCGAGCGCCGCCACAGCGAGTGACAGGAATCCACCCTGTGAGGCACCGGTGACCCCAATGTCCTTTCCATTCCACTCAGGCAACGAGGCAATGTAGTCGACAGCGCGCACCGCACCGACAACCACCCTCTTATAATAGTTTTTCTCAGGTTGGTCGAGATTGCTCTCCCAATATCCCTCGAATGCCCCATGGTTGAGGTTATCATAAACTTTTTGTTCCAATGTGACGGGAATGCCATGGATGCCGATTTCGAGCACGACGGCACCCTGTGAAGCCGTCCACACATCACCGCCATAAGGTCGTGAGCCCGCCCCAGGTACGCGCAGCAGAGCCGGATATTTGCCAGGTTTTACCGGACGACACAGTATGCCATAGATGCGGCCCTGCGGACGGTCGTTGACGAAACTCACCTCATAGACGTTCACCGTCTCAGTGCAGCGATCGGGCAACAAAGTCAGGTGTGGGTCGAGGGCATTTTTACGAGCCTCACTGAGTGCTTTCTCCCAAAACTCATCGAAGTCTGCCGGACATTTTGTGGCAGGTTGCAACAGTTCGGGAGAGAAGCCTGCGGTACACATTCCCACATAGTTTTTGCCACCCACGTGAGCGGTCACCTTGAGACGATAGAACCCAGGTGTCTTCATCGTTCCCGTCCACTTCATCGTGCCATCCTTGAGTGTAACGTTTTTCTTCGACACATCGGGATACATTTCCGGACCAGCCTCATAGTCGATGACAGCATTGTCAATCAAGGTGCCCGACCTGAGCACGTTGACCACAAACTGGGCCTTTTCGCCCACTTTGTAGTTCCAGTCCTTGTGGTCGGGAGTGACAGTGACCACAATATTGTTGCCCCTGATTTGCCCCATGGCAGGAAGCAATGAGCAGAGCAGGAAGGACAGAAGAACGAATCTTTTTATTATCATATTTTATTTATTTGATAGAGAGACATGGAGAGGATTGTTGGACTTTTAGAAATCCTAAGGTTATTAGTTATTACCAATATTTGACATGCGGCTGACCTCAGCGCGGATGACATTGATGGTGGATGTGTCGGAGGCAAAGACGGAGTTGAGTCCCTGAGCCTCCTGAGCCGGGTCGCCCGTATAGTCGTCGCCCACCATCCACTGCTCATGCTTCGGATTGGCGAAACCGCCCCATCCCCAGAAATTGCATCCGGCGAAATGGCCACCGCTTTGGGCATTGTCGCCCACGAGCGAGAAGACATATTTGTAGAAGCCATCGCGCCCCTTGGTAGTGATGTCTTTGGTGAATTTGAACCCATCTCTTGGGTAACCGAACTCCTCCATGACCAGAGGTTTGTTCAGTCTTGCGCAGATGTCAAGGTGTCGGTCGATATAATTCTTCGTGCTGTCGCAACTTGCAGCGAGGTCATCCAAGAGATGGTCGGGACGAGCCCACGACCAATTGTATGGCCACAGGTGAATGTTGCAATAGTCCACATTTTTGTCAGAACAGATGCGCTCATAGCTTGCATAGTCGCCTTCGCAGCCCCATGCTCCCTCACTACCGATTGAGATGAGATGGTTGGGGTCGAGACTGCGGATAAGCCCCGACGCCTCTGCCAGCCATTTCTCAAAAGCCGGCAGAGCCTCACGGCTGAATGCCCTCGGCTCATTACCGATTTGCCATGACATGATAGTAGGGTCGTCAATATATTTCACACCAGTATAGCGGTTGGTGCGGCTGAGTATAAAGCGGATGTAGTCATAGAACAACTGATGCGCCTTCTCATTGGCGGCATATTGCTCCACGAACTTCATATAAGCGCCATAGCCGTCCTCGTTGGGACGCGGAGCCTTGCCCAATCCTGCATGCTCAAGATAGAAGCCGTATCCCCCACTCCACTCCCATGAGTTGTTGAGATAGAGCACTGCCACCATCTTGCGCTTGCCCATCTCCTGAAGCAGGAAATCAAGCCCCGCCAGAATGGTATCGTTGTAAACGCCCGGCTTTTCCTGAAGAGTTGGTTCCACCTTTGTGGTAATGCCCCGCTCGCCGTCGCTGCCCACGAGGACGCGCAGGTTATCGATACCCATCTCCTTCATGCAGTCCAGTTCACGGCAGAGACGGTCACGGTCGCCGCCCTGGCCCTCACTGCCGAGTATGGCTCCATACCAGAAATTGGTGCCAACAAAATAATAGGGTTTGCCGTCACGCACAAAATGGCCGTCGCTAACCTTGACAAAACTGGGTTCTGTCACCTGATTCTGACAGGCAGCCATAGTGAAGGCCATGACTAAAACAGATATAAGTGTTCTCATGTGTTTTGGTGTTCGTTTGATGTGGCAAAATAAATAAAAAAAAACAAAAAAACATGATACTTTCATGTCTATGTTTGATACAATTATCCCACTTCCTCAGGTTGAAAGAAAATATAGCAGCAACGGCCCTGCGAATGACACTTATATCCAACAGGTGGTTCACCAAAAAGGCATGGCCCGCAGAGACTGCATGGCCATGCCCATTATCAGATTCAGATGTCGTCGTACTGACTGTTCAGAAAAGTACGTTGACGATATCAGTTTCCGTCCACTCCAATTCTTCCCTGTCGCAGAGTCCCATCCACCAGAGTCCGACGGTGTTGTACTGGGTGAACTTTTGCCGCATATACTGGGCATATTTCACCCGCTCCGACATCGAGGCATGCTTGCCGATGGCACCAAACTCACCAATGATGAACGGCACGCCCAATTCACCAGAGAAGCGACGCTCTACACGTGTGAAGATGTCATCAATCTCCTGCTGGCAAGTGGAATCGAAGATATAGACGTACCATTGCTGGGAATCCAAGTCATTGGTATCATTGCAGAACCAATAGGGGTCGTAGCTGTGTATCGATGCCAGGATATGGTTGGGATGCATGTCATTGGGAATCTGCATTCCAGCCAGTTTGGCAGCAGAATTACCGGCGCTGTAGGGATTGACAATCAGGTTGCGGTACTCGTTGTTGCCGCCTGTGGCACGCACCTCATCCACGAAGTCCTGCTCAAGTTTGTTGACAGCCGTGTAGCATGAGGGGTCGGCTGGGTCGCCCCATTCACCTTGTGCGCTCAAGATTTCATTGAAAGCCTCGAAAATCAGTTTGTCGTCATAGTCACGGAAGCGGATAGCAATCTGGTTCCATATCTTTTTGAACTTGGCACTGATGGCATCATAGTTCTCCATGTCGGCCCTCAGCCAGCTGTTGGAGGCATCGCCAGAATCGTGCTGCACATTGAGGATGCAATAGCAGCCAGCGTTGAGCACCATCTGCACCACCTCCTCGACACGGTCCATCCAAGCCTTGCTGATGACATCGCTCGAGTTGCAATGGATGCCCCATGTCACGGGAACCCTGATTACATTGAAACCTTTCTCCGCGATGAAGTCAATGATTTCCTGTGTGGTTTCCGGTTGTCCCCATTGGGTTTCGAAGTCATAGGGAGTCTTGCCCTCCGGGTTCCACCATGACCCTATGGGATTGGAGTCGAGGGTGTTGCCCAGATTATAGCCGATGCCCAGATTCTCCACCAAGGTGAACGCACTCATAAAGGGGTCGTTGGGGTCGGTACCCGTTCCCTTCTGATTGATGGTCAGGGTCTTGCTCAGCGAGCCAGACCTTACAGTCAGTGTGGCGGTACGTTTTTCTCCTTCGTTTTTCAACACATTGAGTTTGGTGTAGGAGAACTTGTTGGTATATCCATATCCTGCATGCACCTCCAGTTTGCACCAGGTGGTGTCATCCAGTTCGGCAGTCCAAGAGCCATCAGCATTGATGCCCAAGATGGCCACTCCCCTGCCTATGGAGAAAGACAGGTCGCTGACAGGAACAGAATCTCTCAAAATCTCCAACTTGGTGGCATTTCCAGTCCGCAAGCCGTTGTCAACAACCTTTCCGTCTTCATCACTGCAGCTATAGAGTCCAGTGACGGCAGCGGCCAGCAGCAACATGCCAAGAATATTCTTGATTCTCATATTTGGTCAATTTAAGTTGGGTTATTTCTTCTTATAGAAGATGCGCACATTGTCGAGACACACATCGATAAATCCTCGTGAGGTGCCCTGATTGATGGACTGCAGGCGGAACTGGTTGATTCCCAGTGTCACGATTTCGCCGTAAGAGAGTCCCGTAAAGCATGGGATTTTACTCAACGGCAAGACGTGGCGGTACCATTTGCCGACAGGAGCCTCACCATTGATGTCGCCTAATACAGGACTGTGGTGTCCAAACACACCAGCTTCATAGTCAATCCATTCGAAGTTGTCGTACTGATTCTCACTGTTGTCCAATGGTTGTATCATATACCTGATATAGCCCGAGAACACTCCATTGTTGTAATCAGAGTTGTTGTTGTATACCTCCATGGCGAGGTACACCTCATCGGCCGATGCCGTTTCGGGGATAACGTCGAATGAAGGCAGTGCGAAGGAGTTGCCATCCCAGTCCTTGCGGAAATACACCATCGTTCCCCACCATTGCTGTCCCTCACTCTCCACGGTGATGCGAGCATAATTGCCTGAGCTTGTGAAAGGTGCGGCATCTGGCGCGGCTGTCTCATATGTAGCATTGGGGTCCCATCCGTTGTCGGTGGCATCGCCGTCAAAGCTTGTCAGCAGACAGCCATAGTTGTAGAAGGGGATGGTAGCCTGACCGCCCGGTGTGGTGACGGTAAGCAATCCATCGCCACCCTGTGAGGGAAGTTGCGACATCCTGAACAGGATGGCATCCTCGCTCTCAGAGACAGTAAACTGGTCGGGTGAGAGTGTGACGTCACCATAGGTGATAGACTCAACTTGAACAAACTCACGTCCTTCGAGCACCACATCCTCACCAATGACCGGCATATCGGACGAGATGTCGTAAAGAATGGGTTTTCCAGGAACGACGGAGAAATCGATGTAAGTAGTACCTGCTGCACACTCGATGACCAAAGCACCCTTGTCATAAGGCAGGCTGGGAATGACGACACCCAACTGCGAGGTAGTCTCATAGGCCTGGGTGCGGTTGTTGATGTGGTGGTCGCTCACCACGACACTTACATTGGATGCATCCACATGGTTGCCCCCGACGGTCTCCCATTTGGTGGTGTCGAGTTGTGCGGCGGTGATGTCAGTGAAATACACCTTCTCGATATCCACGAGATTGAGTCCGTACACATTCAGCAGGTCGCCCGCCTTGCGTGGGTATGATGCCTGTATGCGTGAGATAGAGGGATAGGGAGCAGTCACCTTGAAGGCGAAAACAGCGATGCCATGTGTGGTCTCCACTCTGATTTCGTCCTTCAGGTTGCTGTCGAAAGCGGTGAGCACGAACCCATCGTCCTCACTTGGAATACGGACAATCACGCTGTGGTCGGTGTTCATTGTAGGATTGAAATACACCTGTTGGTCGTTGATGAACACTTTCTGCACCTTGCTCAGATTCTGTCCGATGATGGCAATCTGCTGACCCGTTCCAGCCTTGGTGAAAGTACTGTCCGCCATGGCCGGGTCGCATACGCGCACGGCTGTGATGACCGGTGTGCCCATCCCTTCCTCATCCTCTTTGCATGAAGAAACGGAGAGAACCATCAGCGCCATCAGCGCCATGACCAGCCAGTCGTATCTGTTGTTGAACATTTTTATTTTCATCTTGTTCTGGATTTTATTATTCTTTGCTGAAGTCATAGTCCTGCGGTTGCTGGTTGAAATAAGGATTCTGAATCACATCAGCTTCCGGGTAGGGCATGAAGATGTTGGCCTCGCTCAGCACGATGGGCGAATAGTCTGCCCCGCGCGAATTAGCCAGCGAGTCGAGGTTGTAGGAATAGCCTTCCTTGGCGGTTTTCACGACAGTATTGTCGGTTTCGCTGGCACGCAGACAGTCGCTCCAATAGCAATGACCCTCATTGTCGAAGAAATACCAGTTGTTGGTGCCGGGGAACACGCAACGATAACTCAGTGTATGGTCTTCATTCATCATGACATCACCGCTGTTGAGCATGAAAGCCCGGTGCTGCTTGTAGTTGAAGAAGTCGAGCATATACTGGGGTTTCCAGCGATACCATGTGACCATGTCATACCAATTGCAATATTCCATGCAGAACTCGATGCGACGCTCGCGGATGAGGTCCTCGAATGTGAATGAGTTCTTTGGAGGCAATTTGGCACGGAGCCTTGTGGCGTTGAATGCTGCCAATGCCCGTGGGTCGGAGGTCGAGTTGTTGTTGCCCAGGAGAGCCTCTGCCTTGATGAGGTAGACATCAGCCAGGCGCATGATATAGGTATTGAGTGGCGATGCCTGCTGTGCCAAGTGTCCGTCGCAGTCTGCCTTTGTACCTACGACACCTTTCTTGCACTGCATCCAGTTGGTATTATAAGTGTAACCACCCTTTTCGCTCCAGATGTAACTGTAGTAGCGTCCTGGTGTGAAGAAAGTGCCACGAAGCCTGAATGAATCGGCGGGTTCCTCGTTATAATAGTTGATCATGTCGACCGAGGCATGGAGACTACCACCCCAGCAGTTGACATCAGTGACATCCGACCAGGCGAGATCGGAGATGAGGTTGTTGCTGGAAGCATACTCACCCAAAAGCGGGTCTGCCCAGCGCATGGCGAGCAAAGTTTCCTCGTTGTCGTTGAACTGCGGGCGGAACAGGTTCTCGTAGTTGTCGAGCAGTTTGTACTGTCCGCAGTTGATGACCTCATCACAGAGCGCCACCACGCGTTGCAGGATAGTTTCATCACGCTGTCCTTTGTTCCATCCGCTTTGAGCCAGCAGAGCCTTAGCCAGCAGAGCCTTAGCCACATAGCGAGAGGGATGGAAATTGGCACCGCGCTCGGGAAGCAGTTCGGCAGCACGCTCAAAATCGCGCACGATGAACTTCAGCACGCTCTCCTCTGTTGCCAGTGGGCGAACAGGACGCGATGTGATATCGACATTATCCTCATAGAGCACCACCTCACCCCATCCTCTGAGCAAGTAGAAATAGGCAGTGCCTCGCATGAGCATGGCCTCACCACGGGCTTGGTTTTTCACTGCCTCGCTCACGTCGCTGGTGGTATAAGTGTCCATGTCGTTGATAACCTGATTAGCCATCGAAACCACCATATAGATGGATGACCACGCATTGACAATCTCGGTGGTCAAACCAGTGATGGTGAAACGGGCAAACTCGCCCTGCAAATAAGGGCTCCAGGCATCATTGGCACGGAAAGAGCCCATACCCACGATACCGCGCTCATTGTAACCACTCCATGCATAGTTGTAGAGGGGCTCAAGCGCCTTGATGACCGCATCATCCGTCGAATAGTAGTTGCCTGCAACATAGCCATGCTTAGGTGTACGGTCGAGGAAATCTTCCCCGCAGCTGGTCACCATAATGGCAACCATCATCAGCACAGCACTTATTGTGATATTGACTTTTCTCATATCTTTTAATATTGACGTTTTGATTTAGAAATTGACCTTGAGTCCGACATTATAGATCCTTGATGAGGGATAACGGTAATTGTCGATACCCTGCAGGATGACGCTCTGGCCGATGGAACCCAGTTCCGGGTCATAGCCATCGTAGTTGGAGATGGTGAAAAGGTTTTGCACATTAGCATAGACTTGCACCCAGTCGAGCATCAGCGGTCGCAGCCATTTCTTAGGGAGGTTATAAGCCAGCGAGAGAGTTTTCAGTCGGATGTAGGTTCCATCCTCGATGAAGCGTGAACTGATGCGGTTGTTGTCGTTCTGACTCTCTCCACTGACGCTGATGCGTTGTGTCTGGGCACTCTCTGGATTGAGCACATAGACGTTGGAGATGTCATTGAGCGAGCCCTCCGGATCGATCAAGCCGATTTTGGCATAGTCGTTGACCAGCTTGAGTTTGTTGCCCCATGCTGTCGGGTTGGAGTGGTTGAGTTTGACGAGGTTGAAAAGGTCGTTGCCCACACTTCCGTTAAAGAAGAAGGAGAGTTCAAGGTTCTTCCAACGGATGACATTGTTGATACCGAAGGTGAAGTCGGGATTGGGGTCACCGATATACTTTCGGTCGGCCTCGGTGATTTTTCCATCGCCGTTAACATCCTCATACATGTAGTCGCCCACCCAAATACCACGCTGGGCAATGGGATAGAGGTCGCCGTTGGAATCGGCGGGACGAGCCACAGGCAGTTTGTTGCCGTTGGCATCAATCATATACTCACCGATTTGGTTTTTCTGATAGAAATCCTCCTCCTTGGTGAACATGCCAATGACATTGTATCCATAGAAACGTCCTACAGGGCCACCGATTTCGGAGAGGGTATAGACCTGTCCTCCTATGCTGCCGGGAATAGAGGCATCATCGGTATATAATTTAGTGAGTTTGTTTTTATTGAATGAGATGGTAGCCCCTGTGCGCCATTCGATGTCGTTTTTGGAAATATTCACTGTGTTGAGGGTAAACTCAATACCCTTGTTTTGCATGGCACCCGTATTGACATAAGGAGCAGAAATGCCCTTCCATCCCGTATTGTTCACCACATATGTGGGAAGGGTAGCCTGCATGAGCAGATTGTCGGTCTTCTTGATATAAGCGTCGACGATAAACTCGATGCGGTTGTTGAACAGGGAGAGGTCGAGACCAACATTATAAGCCTTGGTCTCCTCCCATTTCAGGTTGGGGTTGGCGAAGTTGCCTGAGAAGAAGCCTGTGCCCCATGCGGTGGCAGCGCTCTTCATCGCAATTCCATAAGCGTAGCTGCCCGACTGCTGGTTGCCCACGAGTCCCCATCCGAGTCGTAGTTTGGCATTGCGCAGCCATTTGACTGGTTCCATGAATTTCTCCTGTGTGATGCGCCAAGCAAGTGCCACGGAAGGGAAATATCCCCAGCGGTTGTTCTCGCCGAAGCTTGACGAACCATCGGCACGAATGGTAGCAGTGAGCAGGTATCTGTCGAGCAAGTTGTAGTTGAAACGTCCGTAGTAGGACTCGATAGCCCAGTCACCCCCCTGCTCGCTGTTGGTGGCAGTGGAGGCATCACCCACGGCGATGCTCTTCACGGTGTCGAAGAGATAACCCTGCCGACTCATTGAAGCCTGATACCACTCTCCCTCCTGCGACTCATGACCAGCCATTACTTGGAAGTGATGGCCCTTGAAGGGTTCGAAGTCATAGGTAGCGTATTGCTTAAACGACTCGTAGGTGTTTCGTGAGTTGCCACGTTGGAGCAGCGACTCGATGCTCTGCTGTGCGGTCTTGTAGCTTGGCCGGAAGAAGGTGCTCTCACCCCAGCTGCGGTTGCCACCATACTCCACACGGATAGTCAAGCCTTTGAAGGGAGTGATGTTGGCGAAAGCATTGAAGTCGAACTGGTTGTTGCCGCGGTTGTTGTCGCGCATCTCAGCCTCGAATAGAGGGTTGGAATTGTAGTTGTGCTCCAAGTTGAGTCCGAAATCATAGGTACCGTCGGGATTGCGCGGTGCCATGTCGGGATACTGCACGAGAGCGGTCTGGATGACATTATTCTCATCGAAGGTGATTACCTGCTCTGTTTTGGCGAATGCGGCGTTGAGCCCCACCTGCAACCATTTGGTGATGTTGGTGTCGAAATTGGCACGGAATGAGACACGCTTGAAGTTGGACCCTACGCCGATACCATCCTGGTCGAGGTATCCTCCAGAAAGGGAGTAGTGCATGTCCTTCGTACCACCGCTCACGTTCACCTGATGGTTGTGCATGAAGGCAGTGCTGAAAAGTTCGTCCTGCCAGTCAGTGCCGTTGGTGAGCAACGACTGGTCGAGCAGTTCCTCACGTTTGCCGTAACCATAGATTTCTGCACGCACGTTGTAGAACTCAGCAAACTCCTTGAGGTTCATCACCTCGAGCATCTTGGGCAGTTGCTGCCATCCCACATAGCCCTCATAGGAGAGTTTGGGTTTGCCTTCCTGTCCACGCTTGGTGGTGATGAGCACCACGCCGTTGGAGGCACGCGAACCGTAGATGGCTGTAGCCGAGGCATCCTTGAGCACCTCGACGGAGGTGATGTCTGCGGGGTTGATGCTGCCCAGCACACTGGTGTTGTCGGAAGTCTGTCCCGACATCTGTATGCCGTCGACCACATAGAGTGGCTCATTGCCGTTGAAAGAGTTGATACCACGGATTTGCACGGAGATGCCACCGCCCGGGGTTCCTGAGTTCTGTGTCACCATCACACCTGCGATACGGCCTTGCATGGCCTGCTCAACAGACGTGTTGACACCCTGCTTGATTTGTTCTTCATTGATGGAAGCCACCGAACCGGTGAGGTCGCTGCGTTTCATCGTACCATAGCCGACGACGACCACTTGCTCCAGTGTCTGGGTGTCCTCAGAGAGGCGCACGTCGATATGTCCGGAACGGGTGACCTTCACGCTGTGTGTGGTGTAGCCGATGTAGGAGATTTCGAGTGTCTGTCCCACGGCGGCATTGATGGTGAAGTTGCCTTCGAAGTCGGTGACCACACCCGTGCTTGCTCCCTTGACTTTTACCGTTGCTCCTATGATGGGGTCGTTCACCTCATCAGTCACCGTACCAGTGACTTTTGTTTGAGCGAAGGCATTTAAAGGTAGCAAGGTAAGGAATAGCAGCATCACCTTATATATAATACTTAGGCCATGCTTCCCATAAGACTTGCATTGATTCATATTACGTTGGTTTTTAGGTTGTTTCCAGCTAACGCTCTCCCACCGGGAGCGATATTAGCGAAAAAAGAGGGTGGTGAATCCACCCTCTTAAGGTTTGGTTGGTTGTTTATTTCTGGATGAACTTGCGCCCATTCTGGATGACAACGCCCTTGTATGAGTTGCTGACGCGCTGTCCAGAGAGGTTGTAGCGGATGCCATTTTGGGCCTCCTGAGCCTTGATGTTCTCCACACCTGACTCGCCACCCTGCTTGACCAGGTAGATAGCGGTAACTTTCAATACGGTAGCTGCTGAGGTCTGAAGAGCACACTGCATAACCTTGCTGACATCCTTACCTGCGAAGGAGCACTCCAAACTGGTGATGCCTGGATCACCCCAAGCGGTAGCTACGTTGTTGGCGCCATCACTGACAAGGATTTGGGTATTGACAGTGGTAGGCTCTGCGAACTCAAACACAATCTTGCTATACTCCGACCAATCTGAAGGAACGTCATCGGGAGCGAACCATCCAGCCAAACCACCCCATTCTGCAGTATTGTAGATGATGCTGCCGTCATCTGTTCTCTCGATAGTTTCAGCTTGGTTCCAAGTGTAGTTGAAGTTGTCGATCATGCTGACTTTATCACCATCCTCGACAGGAGGCTCCTCACCGCCCGGCTTCTTAATGTAATACATGGAGGAAATCTTGATGACAGAAGCAGCAGCAGCCTGGAGAGCAATCTGGTTGACTGCAGTGGCACGCTCATCATTCAGGTCGATGAAGACATAAGTAGCTCCGGGATTAGCCTGCTTCGTAATAGCATTGTTGTCACCCTCTGCAGCGAACTGCACGAAGAGCTGGGTGAGAACGGTTGTCGGCTCTGCATACTCTACCACGAGGTAGTCATAGCCGCTGAGGTCTCTTCCACCCAACCATTTTGCCAGACCACCCCACTCAGCAGAGTTGAAGGTCATGGTGCCGTCGGCATTGTACTCAACGCTCTCAGTGTCCTGCCATGTGCTCCATCCGCTGGTGATGTCGATAGGCACTTTCTCACCCTCGGGAAGAGGCTCCACCTCACCGAATGCCTCAAACACATAACCGCCGAAGCTCAGTTTCGAGCCGTTGCAGAACACATAGTAAGTCTCATTGGCTACGACGTTGAACTCAAGCGTACCTGTTATTTTATCATCCACGGTGTAATCCTCGTTGATTGACACTGCCGAAGCCTCGTCGCCATCACTTTTAATGGTGAGCTCGCCAACAGACAAGCATGAACCATCGGAGCCTTTTGCCACATACAGGCTCTTTCCACCATTGACAATAATGAATGCGGTGATGTGACCATCTTGCGACGGCGTAATCATGTAGTAGGTACCAGACAAAGGCAAATTACCTGTTTCAGGTTTATAGCTGCTGCCTACACTTGTATCGCCATTGAGTTCGCCATCCCTCGGGTTTTGGTTACCCACCAAATAGACGACCCTGGTCTTCTCTTCCATTTCGCCGGTCTCGGTGTTCTCCACCATTACCTGCTGACCGAAGAGTCCAGCACAATATGCTTTCACACTGGAGAGTTTCAAGTCATAATTCTTCGTTGTGCGGTCGTTTCCAAGCACCAGTTTGGTGTTCTCGGAAGTCAGGGTGGCACCATTTCCATAAGCGCCATCAGGGGCGAAGAGCACCTTCTCCTGAGCTTGCACACACACGGCCATCATGGCCACTGCAATCAAAGTAAAAATTTTCTTCATAAGCTTTTAGTTAAGATGGTTATGTTAATAATAGGTAAAGACAAAATATAGCTTTGCAATTTGGGCACAAAAATACAAGTAAAATTTTAAAATATATGATACTTTTTTGTCAAAATATGATATTATTCTTTATAATTTGCATTTTGCAGTCAAAACCAAACATCATCCGCCGCCTGTCTATACTCTGGACGAGACAATTATATCCTCTCGAGGCACACATTCCCATGAGAACAATGGCAGGAGTTCTTTGGGGCTTATAGGGTCTGGCGAAGGGGTAAGACCGGCATAGAAAGCCAACCTGCCAATCACCTGTCTGGCACTGCAATGCTGCCGTAGGCATCCCATGTCGAGACTTTTGTCACGTTTAGACAGTCGCTGTCCCTCTCTGTTACACAATAGGGGGAAATGGATAAACATCGGCGATGTAAATCCCATCATCTCAGCCAAATACATCTGCTGAGGCGTGGACAACAACAGGTCTCTGCCCCTCACCACCTCGGTGACTCCCATCAGCGCATCGTCGATGACCACCGCCAATTGGTAAGCCCAAGCCCCATCCTTGCGGCGGATGATGAAGTCACCCACCTGGCGCGACAGATTGACGACGTACTCACCATAATGGCCATCAGCGCAAACCATGTCATGGTCGGCCACCATCAGGCGAATGGCCCCCTTTCGACCCGGCTGAGGAGGCAGTTGACGGCACGTTCCCTTATACACCACCCGTCCATCACTCTCATGGGGAGCCTGTGATGCGAGAAGGTCGGTGCGTGTGCAATAGCAAGGGTATGTAACGCCTCGCAATTGCAACTGGTGGAAATAATGCTCGTAGATGTCAGAGCGCTGGCTTTGGAACACCGGTTCACCGTCCCACTCCAACCCTATCCAGTCGAGGTCGTCCATCAAAAGGTCGGCATACTCCTTCCGCGAGCGGTCGGGGTCGATGTCCTCGATACGCAGCAACCACTCTCCTCCCTTGCTCTTCGCAGATAGCCAAGAGAGCAAGGCGCAGAACATATTGCCCAAATGCATGCGCCCCGTGGGGGAAGGAGCAAAGCGACCCTTAGTCAGTTCATAGTTCATAGTTTATAGTTTATAGTTTATAGTTGACATGCACCAAGGTTCATATAATCTCCGACAAAAGTAACAATAATTATCAAATGCAGTGACAAATGTTTTATTTTTTTAATTTTGGCCGTCCAACCTTAGTTTTTATGTTTCAGACATGAACAATCCATATTTTTTGTGTACTTTTGCCACAAAAACCATACATAGGATGAGAAAAACCATTTTATTGCTCTTCATGACCTTTATCGCATGCCAAATGCAGGCGCAGGAACTTCAGGCGAAGGTCACCATCAACAGCAACCAGATACAAGGCACCGACAAGAGTATCTTTGAGAATCTGAAGGAGACACTGGAACAGTTTATCAACGACAAACAATGGACCAGTCTCCAGTTTCAGAAGAATGAGCGCATCTCATGCAATTTCAACATCACGGTGACGAAATACGACAACGCGTCGAACACGTTTACCTGCAACGCCCTCATCCAAGCCAACCGTCCGGTGTGGAACTCCTCCTACACCACCACGCTCTACAACAACAAGGACAATGACTTCAGTTTCGAGTTCGCGCAGTTTGACCAATTAGAGTTCAACGAGGAAGTCATCGACAACCAACTCGTTGCCCTCATCGCCTATTACGCCTACCTCATCATCGGCCTTGACCTCGACAGTTTCTCCCCCAAGGGAGGTGAGGATGTGCTGCAGCGGTGCATGAACCTGGTGAACAACGCCCAGAATCTCGGTTTCCCAGGATGGAAAGCCTTCGACAACGACCGCAACCGTTTTGCCATCATCAACGACTACCTCGACGGTGGCATGGAACCCTTCCGACAGCTGCAATACGATTACTACCGCAAGGGCCTCGACGAGATGGCGACCAACGTGGAGCGCGGACGCACCAACATCACCACGGCACTGGAAGAATGCCTGAAGAAATGCCACGAGAACAAACCGCTGAGCATGCTTCCCCAGATATGGACAGACTACAAGAAGGATGAGCTCGCCAATATCTACAAGGGCAAGGGTACGCCCAACGAGAAAGAGAAAGTCTATGACATTCTCTTTGGCATCAATGCCTCGCAGAACACCGCGTGGGAGAAAATCAAGCAATAACCATGTTGAAAAGACTGTATATCAAGAATTTCACACTGATTGACGAACTCGACATCGATTTCGATGGCGGTTTTTCCGTCATCACAGGAGAGACAGGTGCAGGCAAAAGCATCATCCTCGGAGCCTTGGGACTGCTGCTTGGACAGCGCGCCGACACCAAGACCATCAAGGCAGGGCGTGACCGCTGCACCGTGGAGGCCGACTTCGACCTACGTCAATACGGCATGGAGGACTTTTTTGAGAACAACGACCTCGACTACGATGGCGGAGACTGCATCCTGCGCCGCGAGGTGACCAGTGCTGGCAAGAGCCGTGCCTTCATCAACGACACCCCAGTGGCACTCGCCACGCTTCGTGAACTCGGCGACCAGCTTGTAGATATCCATAGCCAACACCAGAACTTGCTGCTCAACAAGGAGGACTTCCAACTCAGCGTGGTGGACATCATCGCCAATGACAGCGAAGCTCTCGCCGACTACCGCACATCCTTCAACGAACTCAAGGCTGTGTCACATCAGTTGGAACAGTTGCGCGAAGACATCCGCCGCAACCGCGACAACGAAGAGTTTGTGAGGTTTCAGCACCATGAACTCAGTGAGGCGCGCCTCACGGAAGGAGAACAAGAACAGTTGGAAGAGGAATACGGCATCCTGTCGCATGCCGAGGAAATCAAGACCGCCCTCTTTGAGGCCGACGACCTGCTCTCCGGAGAAGGCGGTATCGTAGAGAAACTTAAGAGTGCCTGGCACAGCATTGATGCGGTGAGAAACGTCTTCCCCGCCATCACAGAAGCGGCAGAGCGCATGGAGAGCAGTTTCATCGAGGTGAAAGACATCGCCGACGAGGTGGCTCGCCATGCCGAGCGCATCGACTTCGACCCCGCCCGCATGGAGGAAGTGAACAGCCGTCTCGACACCATCTACCATCTGCAACAGAAATTCCATGTAGAGAGCGTGGCACAACTCATCGCCCTCAGAGACGACTTCGACCGCCAACTCAACCAGATTGACGGCGGCGATGAGGCTCTGCAAGAACTGGAGCAGAAGGAATCGACCCTCAGAACCATCTGTGAAGAGAAAGCCAAGCAACTGACCTCCATCCGCAAGGCATCCGCCCGTCAGGTGGAGGAAGAGATATGCCGCCGGCTTGTTCCCTTAGGTATCCCAAAAGTGAAATTTGAGGTGAAGCTCAGCGAGAAGCCCCTCTCTGCCGACGGTCACGACAAGGTGGCGTTCCTGTTCACCGCCAACTCGAACACACCGCTCCAACCCGTCGCACAGGTGGCATCCGGTGGTGAGATAGCCCGCGTGATGCTGTCGCTCAAGGCAATGATCAGCGGAGCCGTCAAACTGCCCACCATCATCTTCGACGAGATAGATACGGGCGTCAGCGGCAAGGTGGCGGAGATGATGGCACGCATCATGCAAGAGATGGGGCGCAACGACCGACAGGTGATCAGCATCACCCACCTGCCACAGATAGCCGCCTGCGGGGCCACACATTATAAAGTATATAAGGAAGAGGGCGATGAGGGCACCGTGAGCCACATGTGCCGCCTCACCCCGCAGGAGCGTGTGCGCGAGATTGCCCAAATGCTCAGCGGCAGCGATATCACCGAGGCCGCCATCCGCAACGCAGAAGAACTTTTGAAAAATGATGTTTTTTAGTAGTTAAGTTGTTAAAGTAGTTAATCGATAATGACAATCAGTATTCGGAAAATAATGATGGCTGGCCTGCTGCTCGCAGCCACGACAGTGATGGCACAACCCACCCCAGTAAAGAATGCCGCCAAGGCAGTTTTCACCCTTACCACCTTCAAGGCAGACGGACAGCTGCTGGCCTCCAGTCACGGCGTGTTCATTGACAACAACGGTACGGCACTCAGCGACTGGTCCTCATTTGAAGGAGCAGCCAGCGCTGTCGTCATCGATGCATCGGGCAAACGCTTCGACGTGGACTACATGATTGGTGCCAATGAAATCTATGATGTGGCTAAATTCCATGTCAATGGAAAGACCAATGGCGCCCCCATCGCCACTACAGGGTCACCGGAAGGTTCCACTGTCTATCTCTTGGGCTATTCGGTGAAAAAGCCTGAGATTTCCACCACAAAGATTGACAAGGTGGAGACCTTTATGGACAAATACTCCTACTACATCATCAAATCGGTATTGCCAGACAACACACAAAGTTGTCCGTTGGTCAACGACGCAGGACAAGTCATCGGTTTCGTACAGCACTCGCAATACACCACCGACAACCACGCCACCGATGCCATGTACATCAACGACATGCAGGTGACGGGACTCTCCGTCAACGACCCCGTGCTACGACGCACCAACATCCCGACTCAGATACCCGACGACAAGGAACAGGCCCGCGTGGCGCTCATGCTCTCCACTCAGACGGTTGACTCGGCGAAATATGCCAAGATGGTCGACATGATTGTAGAGAAGTTCCCTGACTTAGCTGACGGCTATACTGCTTTAGCCCAGCGCCATATCAATGCCAATGACTTTGCTGCAGTGGACCGCGTCATGGAGACCGCCATCAAAAATGTGCCCGACAAGGATGTTGCATACTTCAGTTACGCTCGACTCATCTATCAGAAAGAGGTCTACAAGTCGGGGATTCCCTACCCCGCCTGGAGCCTCGACAAGGCATACGAGCAGGCACAAAAGGCATATGAGGTCAATCCGCAATCACTCTACAAGCACCTACAGGCGCAGATTCTCTACAGCAAGGAACAATATCAGGAGGCACACGACCAATTTATGGCTCTCACCAAATCCGACCTCCGCAATCCAGAACTCTTCTATGAGGCAGCGCAATGCAAGAAGAGGCTTGATGGAACACATGAGGAAATCATCGAACTGCTCGACAGCGCCATCAGCTGTTTCAAAAAACCATACACTCCTGAGGCAGCACCTTATTTCTATGCCCGCGCAGGTGAACTGAACGACAAGGGCGAATACCGCAAGGCGGTGGCCGACTACAACCAGTATGACACCCTCATGCAAGGGCGCCATCCAGCTGATTTCTACTATGTGCGCGAGCAGAGCGAGGTGAAGGGCAGGCTCTACCAACAGGCGCTCATCGACATTGAGATAGCCACCCGTCTGGCTCCCTCCATCTCCCTCTATTGGGCAGAGAGGGGCAATCTCCTGCTTAGGCTTAAAGAACCCAAGGCAGCCCTTGAGTCAGCTGAAAAGAGCATCGCCCTTGAGCCAGAATACAGTGACGCCTACCTTATCAAGGGGCTTGCCCAAATCCAACTTGGCGACAAGAAGGCAGGTTTGGAAACCCTCACCAAGGCCCGTGACTTGGGCAATGAGCAAGCCCCGGCACTTATTGAGAAGTATAAATAATTCCACTCCAGCCCTCATCAGGGTTCCACATCTTTTAAAATAATGAACTAAAATGAGGTTGATAGGCAATCTATTGTGGTGGCTCTTCGGAGGTCTGGAGGCCGCCATCGGATATTTCACAGGCAGTTTGGCGATGGCCATCACCATCATCGGCATCCCAGTGGCGTTGCAGACCTTCAAAATCGGTCTGCTGTGCCTTTGGCCTTTTGGTGCCCAAGTGAGAAGCACCAGTCAACCTCCCGGCTGCATCCGCATCCCACTCAATATCATCTGGCTCATCTTCGGTGGTTTATGGGCATGGCTGATGCATGTCTTCTTCGGACTCTTACTCTATATCACCATCATCGGCATCCCATTTGGAAAACAACATTTCAAATTGGCAGAACTATCACTTGCCCCTTTTGGCAAGGATGTCACCCTCCGCTTTTGAGGAGAGATGCTCAGACATTTTTGGAATTCAATGCTCTTAATACATCTCCCTAAAAAAGAACAAGTCTAAGAATATACCCATGCCCTTAAGGACCGGAGGACAGTGATAAGGAAATGAAAAACATCGTCAAACTCATCATCGCAGCGATGCTGCTCATCTGTTTGGCAGATATGCCATACGGGTATTACATGTTGGTGCGTTTCGTGGCTGCAGCAGCATTTGTGTATTTCTCCGATGAACAACGATTAGAAAGAAAAGAGACTTATTGAAGTATTCGTGGGAAACCTCTATATTAAATACTCAATAAGCGAAGCCATGTGGCCTCGCTTATTCTGTTCGGTAAATTGGAATTTACTTGCTTTTATTCTCCCAT
>JAGCXX010000267.1 GCA_017961115.1 Prevotella sp.
GCCGATGGTACTGCAATGCAATGCGGGAGAGTAGGTCGCCGCCTCCTTTTCAAAGTCCGGGCCCCCAGGTCAATGACCTGGGGGCCCGGCGTTTTTTTTGTCCGGCCGGATAATCCGGATATTCCGGAAATTCCGGTCGTTCCGTCTATCTATTTCCTGTTTCAGTCATTCATCCACTTCAGCTTAAGTTCCTTGGGAATCTTCACATACTTCCTGTCGACAACAATCTTAAAGGTGCTGCCTTTCTTGTGCTTCATCGTGATGACTTGATTGTCGTCCTCAGTAAGGGTTGCATTGAAGTCTTCGCTGCCATAGTCGTTGATGACACTCACCTCTATCTTGTTCTTTCCAATGCGCTCCATTTCGGTGATGAGCCAAAGGCGACCGTCACGCTTTGAACCAAAATACCCGGTCAGCTCACCATAAATATCTTGTCCGGGTACGATGACGTTTTGGCTGTCTGCATTGATGCGGAGGTAAACTTGATATTCCTCGTTGTAGTAATATCCTTTGAGATTCTGTGCCGACATCGACACAGACAATATTATAAAAAATGTGAAGAAAATGCTTCTTTTCATGACTGTTGATATGAATGATAATATACTTGTTTTTAGCAATGGCAAAGTTAATATATTTGTTGATTATATGACTTATATCAAGAAAAAACATATAGTCCGTCTAAGATTTTTTATTTTTTTTTAGTACCTTTGCACACGATATATTAGTTTTTCAAATGGGTAGAGATTTGTTGTTTCCCAACTACATTTTTGAGTCGAGTTGGGAAGTTTGTAATAAGGTTGGTGGCATTTATACGGTTTTATCTACAAGGGCTAAGACCTTGCAGCAAAAAAATCCCGACCATATTATTTTCATTGGACCTGATTGCTGGCATGAGAAAGAGTGTCCATACTTCTCTGAAGACACAACACTCTTTTCTGACTGGAAAGAGAGCGAGCAAAAAAAGGAAAATGGTCTTGCCGTGAAAATCGGCCGTTGGAATGTACCGGGAAACCCAATTGCCATTCTTGTGGATTTCATGCCCTATTTCAACATCAAAAACGATATCTACTCAAAGGCTTGGGAACTCTTCCAAGTGGACAGCCTTCATGCCTATGGTGACTACGACGAGGCATCCATGTTCTCCTATGCCGCCGGACTTGTGGTGGAGAGTTTCTACAACTATTATCTCAAGGGTGATGACAAGGTGGTTTACCATGCCAACGAATGGATGACCGGACTCGGATTGCTATATGTGAGAAGTCGACTGCCACAGATTGCCACCATCTTCACCACACATGCTACCAGCATCGGAAGAAGTATCGCCGGAAACAACAAGCCACTTTACGACTACCTCTTCGCATACAATGGCGACCAAATGGCTGCCGAACTCAATATGCAGAGCAAGCATTCTATAGAGAAACAAACTGCGAAATATGTTGACTGTTTCACAACTGTCAGTGATATCACTGCACGCGAATGCTTGGAACTGCTTGACAAACCTGTTGATGTCGTGCTGCCCAATGGCTTTGAGAACAATTTCGTGCCGAAAGGTGCCGTTTTCACACGCAAGCGCAAGTTGGCACGCAAGCGGCTCATTGACGTCGCTAATGCCCTCATGGGCACAGAACTGACCGATGATGTGCTGATTGTATCCACCAGTGGACGATATGAGTTCAGAAACAAAGGTGTTGATGTCTTCATAGAGGCAATGAATCGTCTGCTGAGAGACAAAAACCTCAAGAAAGAGGTGCTGGCCTTCATCGAGGTTCCTGGTTGGGTAGGAGAACCCAGAAAGGATTTGGTGGAGAGGCTCAATAGTGGTAAAAAATATGACACTCCGCTGGAGGTGCCGCTCGTCACACACTGGCTTCACAACATGAGCCATGACAATGTGCTCGGGATGCTCAAATTCCTCAATATGTGGAATCGCAAAGAGGATAAGGTGAAACTCGTGTTCCTGCCATGCTATCTTGTGGGTGACGACGGCGTACTCAACATGCCATACTATGACCTTGTGTTGGGAAAAGACTTGTGCATCTATCCCTCTTACTATGAACCATGGGGATACACCCCGCTGGAAGCCATTGCATTCAAGGTGCCTTGCATCACGACCGACCTTGCTGGTTTCGGACAGTGGGCCAATGGCGTCAAGGGTGGCAACAGTGAGATAGTCGATGGCGTCAAGGTCATTCACCGCACCGACTACAATTATTCCGAGGTGGCAGACGCCATTAAGGATACGGTGTCGGAATTCTCTGCGATGGACAAGGCAGTGGTGGCAAAGGCAAGGGCCAATGCCGACAAATTGTCAAAGAAAGCCCTTTGGAGCAATTTCATCACCTATTATTGCGAAGCTTACGATTTCGCACTGAGAAAGGCTCAACAAAGGATGAATCAACAACAATCTGAAAATTAACAACGTATCTATATTATTGTTAGTATGAAAATCAAAGCTGATTATGCAAATGCTCCCCAATGGAAAGAGGTGCTCGTGAAGTCAAGACTTCCTGAGCAACTCCAATGTTTGGATGAGCTGGCCCACAATATGTGGTGGGCTTGGAACTATGAAGCCCGCGACCTCTGGAGAAGCCTCGACGAGGACTTGTATGAGGAAGTAGGGCACAATCCCGTCCTCTTGCTCGAAAGACTGAGCTATGAGAGAAAGCAGGAACTTGAAAAGGACAAGGATATCATGAAGCGCGTGAAGGAGGTATATGCCAAATTCCGCAAATATATGGATGTCAAACCTGATGCGTCACGACCCTCCGTTGCTTACTTTAGCATGGAGTATGGACTCAACCAAGTGCTCAAAATCTACTCGGGTGGTCTTGGAATGCTTGCCGGCGACTACCTCAAGGAGGCTTCTGACAGCAACGTCAATATGTGTGCCATTGGATTCCTCTATAGGTTCGGTTATTTCAAGCAGTCACTCTCCATGGATGGACAGCAGATTGCCAACTACGAGGCCCAGAATTTCAATGCGCTTCCTATTGAGCGCCAGTTGGATGCTGATGGTAACCACCTCGTGGTGGACGTGCCCTATATGAACTATCAAGTGCACGCCTACGTGTGGCGTGTCAATGTAGGACGTATCCCCCTCTATCTCCTTGATACGGATAATGAGATGAACTCGGAGTTCGACAAACCCATCACTCACTCACTTTATGGAGGTGATTGGGAGAACCGTCTCAAGCAGGAAATCCTCCTCGGTATCGGCGGTATGCTCACACTCAAGAAACTGGGCATCAAAAAGCAGATTTACCATTGCAACGAGGGACATGCCGCACTGTGCAACCTCCAGCGCCTCTGCGACTATGTTCGCGAGGGCATGTCGTTCAACCAGGCTCTTGAACTTGTCAGGGCTTCATCGCTCTATACTGTACACACTCCTGTGCCGGCTGGACACGACTACTTCGACAAAGACCTCTTCGGAAAGTATATGGGAGGCTATCCCGCTTTGTTGGGCATCACATGGGATGAGTTCATCGGCATGGGTCGTCAGAACCCCGACGACCACTCAGAGCGCTTCTGTATGTCGATTTTCGCATGCAACACTTGAAAGGAGGTCAATGGTGTGAGCAAACTCCACGGGTGGGTAAGCCAAAAAATGTTCGCCCCCATCTGGGGTGGCTATTACCCCGAGGAGAATCATGTGGGATACGTCACCAATGGCGTGCACTTCCCAAGTTGGGCTGCCACAGAATGGCGCCAACTCTATGCCCGTCATTTCGACAAGAAGTTCATGAGCGACCAGAGCAATGAGAGCATCTGGCATGCCATCTACAACGTGGATGATGAGGAAATCTGGAATACCCGCATGGCATTGAAGAAGAAACTTGTCGATTACATCCGCGACAAGTTCCGTGAGACATGGCTCAAAAACCAGGGTGATCCCTCACGAGTTGTATCACTGCTTCAGAAAATCAACCCCAATGCACTGATGATTGGCTTCTGCCGCCGTTTCGCTACTTATAAGCGCGCTCATCTTCTCTTTACCGACCTCGATAGGCTTTCCAAGATTGTCAATAATCCTGATTGCCCGGTGCAGTTCATTTTCTCAGGAAAGGCTCACCCAGCCGATGGTGCAGGACAGGGACTCATCAAGCGTATCTTCGAAATCAGTCAACGTCCGGAGTTCTTGGGCAAAATCATCTTCCTCGAGGATTATGACTTCCGCCTCGCACGTCGCCTGGTTTCTGGCGTCGACATCTGGATGAACACCCCGACCCGTCCGTTGGAGGCTTCTGGAACATCAGGTGAGAAGGCTGAGATGAATGGTGTGGTCAACCTCTCCGTACTCGACGGATGGTGGCTTGAGGGCTACCGCGAGGGTGCTGGATGGGCTCTTACCGAGAAACGTACCTATCAGAACCAAGGTTACCAGGACCAGCTCGACGCAGCTACGATCTATGGTCTGCTGGAGAACGAGATTATCCCGCTCTATTACAACAAGAATGAGAAGGGATACAGCGAGGGATGGATCAAGGTCATCAAGAACTCCATCGCTACCATTGCTCCTCATTACACGATGAAACGTCAGCTCGACGACTATTACTCCAAGTTCTACTGCCGTCTTGCTGAGCGCTCAGAAAAACTTCATGCAAATGACTGCCAACTGGCCAAGGAAATCGCTATCTGGAAAGAGACGGTGGCCGAGCGTTGGGATGCCATTAAGGTCGTGTCAAAGGAGTCAACTCTTGAGGAAGCTGCTGAGACAGGTGTTGAGTTCGAAGTGAAATTCGTCATTGATGAGGTTGGACTCGACGATGCCATCGGCCTTGAGTTTGTTACATTGACCACTGATGAGAAAGGCGAGGATCGCATTGCCAAAGTGATTCCTTTCAAAATGGTCAATAGAGAGGGCAATATCTACACGTTTGTGTGCAACATCACGCCAGACAAGGCAGGCACATTCAAAGCTGGTGTACGTATGTATCCAAAGAATGACAAACTTCCTCACCGTCAGGACTTCTGCTATGTCAGATGGCTTTGATGCGCAATAAGCAGTTTTACCAATATCAAGAGAGGGTTGCCAAATTCTGGCAACCCTCTCTTGATATATAGATACTCTTGATATTGAATAGCTCTATTCCTCTGTAATATCCTCTGGAAAGTCGTCACTCAGAGTGGTGGTATCACTTCTGAGAAAGCTCTCTATCTCCACGATTTCTTTCCGGGTGTGGAATTTGGGTGGCATTTGGTTGATGAGTTTGAGCACCTCCTCCTCACTGAGTGCAATAGGATTGGAGACCAGCACAAAACCCAGTTCATTATTGATGTTCTTCTCGGCAGTCTTGTAGTATAGGTCAGACAATTTGGCTTGGGCGGCCTGCACCTTGAACCATATCGCCTGCATATTCTGCTCACTGGAGTCCTTCTGGGCTTCCTCCGTCAATTGCATCATCTCTTTCTGGTAGTCAAATGCAGCATTGTTGAGTTTCTGCCATTCCTCATTGAGTTGGGTTCCGCTGATACGGCATTCCGAAACATCTTTCTTCAGGTCGATGTGGATAGTGCCGGACTCAAGGAAAAACGGTTGGACGGCTTCACCTTGCTTATATTGGAGGAAGCAGAGACTGATGCTGTCTGTCTCAGCCTGATACTCAAACTGTCCGTTTTTCACATATAAAGTGTCCATGGGGATACCGTTCTCCATGTCAGTGATGAGAAATAGGGTGTCGCCATCCTGGCCTCCCTCTATGGTGCCGATGACATGGCAGGTCTTCTGACCGCAGGCTGCAAGCAGGATAACTATGGCTGCAAGCAGGATGAATGCGGGACTTCTCATCTTTAAACCAAGTATTGTGAACTGATGCTCTGATTGTTGATGACTCGTCGGATGGTTTCGGCAAACATGTCGGCAACCGTGATTTGTTTCACCTTGGGACAGCGGTTGGCATAGGGGATGGAGTCGGTAAAGACAATCTCCTCCAAAGCGGAGTTTTGCACATTCTCGCTGGCAGGGCCGCTCATCACGCAGTGTGAGGCACAGGCACGCACACTTTTGGCTCCTTCCGCTTTCATCAGGTCGGCAGCCTTGGTGATGGTCCCGGCAGTGTCGACGATGTCGTCCACAATGACGACATTCTTGTCCTTCACATCACCGATAATCTGCATGCTTTCCACCACGTTGGCACGAAGGCGGGTCTTGTTGCACAGCACCAGCGGACAACCCAAGTACTTGGCGTAGGTGTTGGCGCGCTTCGAACCGCCAACATCAGGAGAGGCAATAACCATATTGTCGAGATGAAGCGATTGAAGGTAGGGCAGGAGCACGCCAGAGGCATACAGATGGTCGACGGGCACATCGAAGAATCCCTGGATTTGGTCGGCATGAAGATCCATCGTGATGACGCGGTCAACACCAGCGACACTGAGGATGTCAGCCACCAGTTTGGCTCCGATACTCACCCTGGGCTTGTCTTTGCGGTCCTGGCGGGCCCATCCGAAATAGGGCATTACGGCATTGATGTTGCGGGCGGAGGCACGCTTCGCCGCATCAATCATCAGAAGCAGTTCCATGAAGTTGTCGCTGTTGGGAAACGTGCTCTGTACGAGGAACACGTCGCGACCGCGGATAGATTCTTCGTAAGAAACGGAGAATTCACCGTCGGAGAAATGGGTGACTTGCAACTTGCCAAGAGGGCATCCCAGACTTTTGCAGATTTTCTCTGCCAGATAACGTGAGTTGGTGCCTGAGAATACCAAAAAAGAATTTGGTTCGTTCATTGCTTATGTGTTTTAGTAATACAGTTTTTATCCAATGGCTGTTTTTAATTTCTGAAAATGACTGATGACGCTCTTGAAGTCAATCTCGTTGTGGATGTCGAATCGGTTCCACAGGTCACCGCAGACCACCACACCGCCAAATCCTAAGTCACGCAGTTGACGGATGTTGTCCAACGACACGCCGCCAAGCGCATAGACATGCTTGTCTATCAATCCCAGACGGGAGGCGGTCTGAAGTTCTGCCCAACTGAAACAGGAGTGCTCCTCACTTACTGAGAGACTGTCGAAGATGTTGCGGAGAATTACGTAACGGGCCTTTTTCTTCGCTTCCCTTAAATCACCGATGTCGCAGCATGATCGGCTGAAGTTGCCTCGGTAACCATTGGGACGTTGTGCCGTGGCTTCCTCAAGGTGGATGCCGGCAAGTCCGAATTCCTCTTTTAGATAGTAATGGTCGTGAACGGTGATGCGCTTGTGGGTGTTTTCAGGCAACAAGGAAAGCAGGCGTTCAGTATAGACGGGTGATGAATTAGGCTTGTAGATGTGCAAGTCTTCCAAACCCTCGTCGAAGAGGGCTTCCAGAATCTTGTCTTCTTCCACAAAAAATGTGGGTTTTGTCATGATTGCAAGCTTCATCTGCTGTCTTTATTCTTGATAGGGAAAAAGGGGGTGGCTCTTTCCCATCTGCAAAAGTAGGAAAAATCCACTAAACCTACAATAATATGCGGATAAAAATCACTATCTTTGCAAAAACATTTTTTAATATGGACACACCTATTTATATATTGGAGGAGACAAAACTGCGCGACAATCTCAGCCTGATACGTAAGGTTGGCGAGGAGGCTGGCGTGGAAATCATCCTGGCTTTCAAGGCTTATGCTCTTTGGAAGACGTTTCCCATCTTCAAGGAATATATCCATGCCACCACGGCCAGTTCGCTTTTTGAGGCACGTCTCGCCGCTGAGGAGTTTGGTGTGCCTGCACATACCTATTCGCCCGCCTATACTGATGACGAGATGGATGAGATTGTGCGTTGTTCGAGCCATCTCACTTTCAACTCCCTCTCGCAGTATGAGCGACTGGCAGGGAGGGCAAAGACGCAGAAACCTTCCCTGAGTCTCGGACTGCGCATCAACCCAGAATACAGTGAGGTGGGGACGGCGCTCTACAACCCCTGTGCTCCCGGTACACGCTTTGGTGTCTGTGCTGAAGCCATGCCGCAAACACTCCCTGATGACATCGAGGGACTGCATTGTCACTGCCATTGTGAGAGTGGGTCTGACGTGTTTGAACGAACCTTGGTACATATCGAGGAAAAGTTCTCTCCTTGGTTCAATCAGGTGAAATGGATTAACTTTGGGGGAGGACACCTTATGACCAGGGCTGACTATGACATCCCTCGGCTTATACGCCTCCTGTGTGGTTTCAAATCAAGATATCCTTGGCTCAAGGTGATTCTCGAACCTGGCAGTGCTTTCGGATGGCAGACGGGATTCCTCCGCTCAAAGGTGGTGGACATCGTGACCGACCATGGCATACAGACGGCCATCCTCAATGTCAGTTTCACTTGCCACATGCCCGACTGTCTGGAGATGCCTTATCAGCCAGAGGTGAGAGGGGCGGAATCGTTGCCTATTGAGGCTGCGGAGAACGGAGGGGGCGACGGGTGCGTCTACCGGCTTGGGGGCAACAGTTGTCTCTCGGGCGACTTCATGGGCAGCTGGCGTTTCCCACAACCGCTTGAGGTAGGCGATGAGGTAATCTTTGAGGACATGCTCCACTACACCACCGTCAAAACCTGTATGTTCAATGGCATCACCCACCCGTCTATCGGCCTCCTTCATGCTGACGGCTCCCTCGAACTCTTGCGCGAGTTCACCTATGAGGACTATCGTGACAGAATGGATTGATTTGAGATTCCGTCTGCATACGTATCAATAGTAATCATATGTCTAAACTCCCAAACTCCTAAACTCCCAAACTCCTAATCTCCCAATCTCCTATTCTCCCAACTCCAAAGTGGCACATTTTTTGCTACAAGTTAGGAAAAAGGAGGTAATATGGCTTTCATAGATTATTACAAAATTTTGGGCGTAGATCGCAACATTCCGCAGTCTGAGGTGAAGAAGGCTTACCTGAAAAGAGCTAAACAGTTCCACCCCGACTTGCATCCTGACGACCCTAAGGCTAAGGCGAAATTCCAGGCGCTTAATGAGGCCTACGAGGTGATTGGCGACCCTGAGAAACGCAAGAAATACGACACCTATGGTGAGCAATGGCGCCAAGCTGAGGCGTTTGGCCAAGGTGGAGGTGGGTCACAGTATTGGCAGTCGGGTGGTGGCTCACCATTCGATGGTTTCGACTTCAGTGCCTTCACAAAGGGCAGTGGTGGATTCAGTAGTTTCTTTGAGCAGATTTTCGGACAGAGGGGCGGTTCTCGCCAGCGTTCCCGCCAAACAAACAAAGGGGAGATGACGGCTGTCGTTGACATTGACCTTTATACTGCATTGTTGGGCGGCGAGGTGATTCTCTCACTCAAGGATGGGGCCAAGGTGCGGCTGAAAGTGCGTCCTGAGACACAAAATGGTACCAAGGTTAGGCTCAAGGGAAAGGGACTCGACCGTGGTGACGGCACCTTCGGCGACCTCATCATCACCTATAACGTAAAACTACCTACTCACCTCAGTGAGCGGCAACGGCAACTTATCCGTGAAATGCAACTCAGTTCGTAGTGGGGAAGGAGGCCCACTGGGGAGTGAGCGTGATATCTTCAGGCACTAACGTGTCCACGAAATCGTTGAATTCGTGCTGCGTTAGTGTCTTGTTTTTGGTGATGTCGGTGTATGAGGTGTCCATCTCACCCGTCATGCCGTTGTATTCACAATCAACCTCTATCACACGGGCTACATGGTTGTCTTCAATCACATAGTATCTTTGGGTGAATGAACCCTCTATTCCGCTTTCCTTGGCATTGATGACATTGCCTTGCATGAAGGCTTTTGTCTGTTGTCCCTCGGAAGTGACGAACTCTGTATGGCCAGAACGGGGGTCGAATACAAAAAACGCACCACTCTCCACTCCATTGTTGTTGCGCACCCATAGCGTCTCGGCTATGCTGTCGCCGTCAAGGTCAAATCGGGCATATTTCCCAGGATTGGGCTTATACACCAACTTATAGTCACTCATGTAATAGTCACGTATGATATCAAAGTTGATGTCATGCCCCTTACAGGGACGGGCTGCTTGATACACTTTGAGTTCGATGTCTTCCACATCTTTCTCTCCCTCATCTTCGATAGTCTGCTTGCCTCTGTAACGGTCGCCTGTGCGGGTGACATCGAGGGTGATGATGGAACCGATAAGCGAGATTCCTTTCATGCGGAGGTGGCTGCCGTCAAACGTGCCCTCCTGACTGTAGGACCAGAAACCGTCCTCATAGATAATGTCGGCGTATGCCTTGCCATTGCCGCTGTGAACATGCCATAGTTTTTGTTCGCCATCTTCCTCTAACGATAGGATGAAATCCTCCGCTTGGGGTTGATCTGCCTCTTGCGCTTCGACAATCTTACTTTTTTTGCCAGTAGCTTTAGCAGGGCCATTGCCATTTTTGTTGGCACAACTTGTGACGATGAACATCGCTGCAAGGATGATGGTTATAGCCAGTAAATATCTTTTCATGGATGTCAAATTAACGAGTAAAGTCTATAGTTATTCTGTTAATCCCCAGTAATCTAAATGGACAGCTTTTTCCGCTTTTTCTTCTTTGTCATCAGGGAGGTTGCAGAAGAAGTCGATACCGGTTCTCTCTTCCAGTTCATCGATGGAGATGGCATAGAAACTGAGAGGTTGGTTTTTGTCGGGGTCTTCTTCTTTTGATTTGTATTGTTGTGTCCAAATTCCGATGGCTTCGTAGGTATCGGTCGATTTTTTGTAAGACAATAGGGCCATATAGAAGTATTTTGGAACAAGCAACTTGTCATTGCATTTTTCTGGGTACAATTGGTCGCTTCTAATGGTTGCGGCTTTCACCACATATAAAGTGTCACAATCTTCTGCCCATGTTCGTACTTTGTTCTCAAATTTCAACCAAATACCGCCGTTATGGTATTGCCATTGTGGCTGTATGTTGCTGAGAAAGAAAGTCTGTGTGTTTTGCTCTTTTGAGCACAGGCGGTCAGCAGAGGGACATAAGTGACCTCTTGAAAAGCCAGAGTTTTTGTAGTCTTCAAGAGTCGAGCGATATTCTTCGGGTATTTCGACGTCTTCCTGAAAGGGGTCTGGCTTTGTACGTTCTACATTTTCATACGTATTTCCCGAATGCATCTGATAGCAGGTCCAGCGGTTGGCTTTGTCCTGATAACTCCACTCCAGACTAAAAGTGAGGCCGAAGTCCACTGTTGACTTGACGATGAGTTGGTTCATTGTGGAGTCTGCGGCAAGATGAGGATACTCCAATAGTTTGGCGCGGTAGAGGTTGCGGTTCTTGTTGCTGTCTATCACCAACTCGCCACCTTGGTATTCGGCGATGCGCACTTCTGCGGCGAGGTAGTCTTTTGACTTACCATCCTTCAAATAGACTTTTACACCAAAGCGGAGGTTGAAGATGACCTGAACACGGTCAAATTGGTCGCTGGTGTATCTCACTTCGGTTCCATTGCGTAGAGTGATGATCACGGTGTCGGGCTTTTGCTCCTGCTCCTGGGCAATGGCGGTCAGTGAAAAAAGCAACAGGGTCATTGCGATAATGTATTTTCTCATATCACTGTCCTCCCATTATTTGATAATCACCTTGTTGCCGTTGCTCACATATACGCCTTTTTGCAGACCGCTGGTGGAGGTGCCCACCAATTGGCCGCTGACGTTGTAGATGCGCTGGTCGCCATCCAAAGACTCGATGGTGGCGGTGCGTATGTCACTGATGATGCCGTCGACACTGATGTTGGCTGCACTCTCCGAGGTGGTATGGAAGTAGGCGCGGAATGCCTTCAAATCGTTGGTCACATTCGGATGGTAGAGGGTGTTTTTGTCACCGAGGAACAGCACTTGCTTGTCTCCCTCATGAAGTGTCGTGGGGTCAAAAATACCTACCATATCGTAAGTGCCATAGGTCACAGGGATGATTTCATTGACGATGCTGGCTCCCAAGATTCGGATTGACGAGACTTCCTCTGTGGGATAAACGAGATATGGCATACCTGCTTGCAGGCTCTCGACAGAGGAGAATTCCAATGTATTGGTGGCGGCATCGTAACCAGTGAATTCAGCCAGTTTGGCGGCAGAGACGATGTCTGAGAAATCATATACATCAAATGGTAGGCAGATGGTGTTCCACGTGTTGGTGGTCAACTGCCTCTCCACGGTGATGTTTACGTCGCGGCCGTCATATTTGCCAATAGTCGCCGTATTGTTGTATAGTGTCTCGCTGAGAGCAAGTTCAGGCATGACTTCGTCAATCTGTGTGTAATACAATACGGAGGTACTGCCGTCGGCGGAGGCGCCCAAGATACCTTGGACGTCAAAATGCCTGCCCAGCAGGTCGTCGGGGATGATATCACTCACACCAAACTTATTGGTCATGGCGATGTGGATGTCGTCGTTCACTATCTCATAATGTTCACCATCATCAGTGGAGAGGCTTACATCATTCACCATCACATAGTCGGCTCGGTAGTCGGTGCCTGTCAGTACAGAAAGGTCGCTGATGACGATGGGCGCACTCGTCTGCCAGAAGTCCAGGCAGAGAATGGAGTCGGCAATGGTGGTGTCGATATGAGTGAACTCTGGTATGCCGTTGTTGAAATTGTACTCACCATCGACGGCTCCTATCAGCGTGCCACCTGCCTTTGTGTGCCATCCGTCATCATTGGGGAGAAAGTTGGTGAACCTAACCGCCATGTCGTTGTCACGGACATAGGCATAGGTGCCGTTGTTGGTGTCCACCCATTCTATGTTGCCAGCATTCTCCTCGGGAAGCACAAGGCGCACACGGCTGCCGTTACTTAACTGGCGAAGGGCAGCGATGCCGTTCACTTCCACCAGTGAGGGTGGTGGGGTGGGCTCTTCTCCTAAGGTCAACGTGATGGTTTGAATCCACCATTTATCTTTTATTTCATTTGGTGTCGTATTAGAAAATATTACTTCGTTGGTATTGCCTTTCCACTCTGAGGGATTGCCTGTTGTCTCGATGCTTCCTGTGCTTACGCTGCAGTTGTCACTTTTGAAAGAATAGCTTTCAGAACTGAATGTGAAGGTGATTTTGGTGATGGATTCATCGGCAGATATCTTCAATGTATTGCCTATATAACATCTCACAGAAGCACCACTGCTAGTATAGTATGTCGGAGCATTTCCATTTTTGTTGCTTCCCAAAGCAAAAGTGAGTGTTACACCGTCTTGTGTGACAGTTTCGACTTTCTGAGAGTTTTGAAAGCCCTTTTTTGTCAGGTCGATGGTTACTTCTTCTGCCATCAGCGGTATCCCTATGGCGAGCAAGAATGCCGTCATTGATAGGTGTAGTAGTTTTCTCATAAGCACATGCTTTTCGTTGGAGAATTTTCGAAGCAAAGATACAAATTAGCGAGCGTAAGGCAAAATAAAATATGAAGTTTTTTATTTACTTCAATTTCTTGAATGGATGATTGTCAAGGTGTCAAATTGCTAATTCTCGACTTGATATCTAACCCCATTTTCATCAATTCATGAAAAATTCACGATAAATTCACGATAAATGAGTAATTTTGCACCGTATTTTCAAATTAATGCAGAAAATGGAGCAAAAATTGAGAGCAGTGCTCTTCGATCTCGATGGTGTTGTATTCGACACCGAACCACAATATTCCATATTCTGGGGAACTGTTTGCCGTGAGTTCCGCCCCGACATTCCCGGATTGGAGAATATCATCAAGGGACAGACCTTGATGCAGATTTTCGATGGTTATTTCCATGGTATGACGGCAGAGCAGGATGAAATTGTAAGACGACTGAATGCCTATGAGCAACAGATGAGATATGAATATGTGCCGGGCTTCATCCAACTCATGCAGGCTTTGCGAGCAAATAGTGTGAAGACGGCCGTGGTCACCAGTTCTAATATTCCCAAAATGGAGGCGGTATGTAAGGCGCATCCGGAATTCAATACATTGTTCGACGCTGTGCTTACAGCGGAAGATTTTGAAGAGAGCAAACCATCGCCCGATTGTTTCCTCAAGGCGGCGGCCCGTTTAGGTGTCTCCACGGATGAGTGCATCGTCTGCGAGGACAGTTTCAATGGATTGAAGGCTGGAAAGGCAGCACAAATGGCGGTGTTGGGGCTGGCTACAACCAATACGGCCGACAGTATATTGCCACTCTGCGATAGAGTGGTGTCAGATTTTACTCTTGTAGGACTTGATGATTGCCGCCATTTATTGGCTTCCGTCGTTTCCCGAGAAAATCCGAAAACCTCGTAATCAAAGGTTAAGACGAAAAATGGATACCCAAAACACTCCTATACATCTCAGGCTGTGGAATAAGGACTTTTGGTTCCTGGCATTGGCAAATACCATGTTCACCATGACTGTGTATATGCAGATGGTTATCGTGTATCAGACTTTGGTGTCTATTGGCGCAAAATCGTATCAGACTGGAGCAGCAGTTGGACTGTTTGCCTTAGGACTGCCCCTTCTCGGTTTTTTTTGCTCGATTCTTGTCCAAAGATACCGACGTAATAGGGTTTGTATCTGGGCGATGTTGGTGATGGCAGCGTGTACCTTGTTGCCTGTGTCATTTTCCACATATCATCATGAAGCAATGACACAGATGATAATGGGGGTGAGGATAGCCACTGGCGCCTTCTTTGGTTTGGCACAGATGGTGCTGGCCAGCACCCTGGTTATCGATACATGTGAGGCAAGGCAGCGAACGGAGGCCAATTACGCTGCGGCATGGTTTGGCAGGTTCGCCATGTCGCTCGGACCGTTAATGGCTATCTTGATGATGCGCTCGTATGGAACGGTTACAACGACTTGGGTGAGTGCCGGACTCACATTGGCGGCCATTATCCTTTTGCTGATGGTGAGTTTTCCTTTCCGCACACCTGAAGATAATGTACGGTTGTTCAGCCTCGACCGTTTCTTCCTTCCTGGGGCATGGGCTCTTTTTGTCAATTTGTTGGTCGTCACGGTGGCATTGGGCCTATTGCTGGCAGGACAGTTGGCCAATCCTCTCTTCTTCGCGGTTCTGATGATGGGGTTTCTCATGGCTTTGGTGGCGGAGAAATACGTGTTCGTCAATGCGGAGATGAAATGCGAGACCGTCACTGGACTTATTCTGCTCATTATTTCTATCCTGCTGCTGATGTCTGGCTTGCGGACCACGTCATTATTCATCGTCCCAATGCTCATCGGATTGGGTATAGGACTGATAGGGTCACGTTTTCTGCTGATTTTTATCAAGTTGAGTCATCATAGCAAGAGGGGTACCTCACAAAGTTCTTTTTTCCTCGCCTTTGAGATGGGAGTGGCGGCAGGCATAGGGTGGGGCATTTCGATGAATGACCCTCTCGTCGGCGAGAGGTTGACTAATTCAAATATGCATGTGCTCACCATTGCCTTAATCCTGACAGTGATGGCACTGCTCGTCTATGTCGTCTTCACCCACAGTTGGTATCTTCGCCACAAAAGCAGGTAATGGTATTCTACTTCAGTGTATTCAGGTGTAGTCAACCATATCCTTAACTCCGTAGGTGAGAATTCAATAAAAAAGCGGGACATCGTCCCGCTTTCCTTATTGCATCTTTTTTAGTTCCTTTAGTGCTTTAGCCTGTTTCTTTTCCGCTTTGATGCGGTCTTTCTCAGCCTTCTCAGCTTGCTTCTGGAGTTTCTTTTGCTTTTTCAACTCTTTCTCCCTGGCTTTGCGCTCCTTTTCGGCTTTTTTCTGCTGTTTCTTGGCTTCTTTTGCCTTTTTCTCAGCCTCTTTCTTCTGCTTTTCCTGCTCCTTCAAGAGTTTATCGGCCTTCTCCTTCTCTCTCTTGGCCTCTTCCAGTTGGGCTTCACGTGCTTTTTGTTGCTCGGGTGTCAGCTCACCTTGAACAGTGGGTGAGGAAACACTTCCATCATACTGCGCATTGGCGGCTGTGAAATTCAGCAAACCAGCCACTGCAATCATTAACAATGTTTTGACTCTCATACTTTTATCCTTTTTAGTGAAACATATCCTGTAATCTAACACGTTGCAAATATAATAAAAAAAATGATTAAGTAAAAAAAAAGTGATAAAAAATGGAATTTTCGCAGACACAATAGATGGTGATGTAACTTCACGCAAAGCGATAACTTCTTATACCCTTAACTACTTGATAAGAGAGCGAAAACGAATCTTTGGCTTCCTAATCCATATCCTTTGAACTAAGAATTGCCCACCAGTACCGCCATTTTCCCTAACCGGTAAATCTTGAATGCCAGTAGGGTGGGGTGTGGTCCGATGAGATGTCTTCGAAGTGCTTTCCCTGTAAACCGAAACAAACAGCGAGGAATCCATGCAAGGTACCAACGTTGAAGCCGCTCGACAAAATCAAGCAGCCTGGAATAACCTCTTAATTCCTCATGAAAATCCCATAGCGTCTGCAGTCCCTCATCAGTCTTCTCCATAAAACGCTGATTGCTCTCAAATTGATGGAATCCCAATGGGTTGTCGATGTGGAAGATTTCTATGCCAGCCTCCTTGAGCGTTTTGCCAAACAGTACGTCCTCATAACCATAGTGCTTGAAACGCTCATCAAGGGGGTAGCGCAACATCACATCACGGCGCACCATGAAGTTGGATGTGTGGAAATGAGCATGTGGGGAATGGCTGCGAGCCGTGACACTCTGCTGGATAATGCACGACATCTCGTATGCCAGACGCAGGTTTCCTTTGGGCAGGGATGATGTTTCTTGGATGCAATATCCTCCGTATATCAGATCGTGATTGCGGCAATTCAGGTATCGCATAATGTAGTTGTTAGACACCACCGACATATGGCTGTCGACAAACAGCAGATACTCATGGCTTGCAGCTTGGGCAAGGCGGTTTCTGTTGGCAGCACGTCCCACATTGTCGCCAAAGACAAGGTAGTGGCAATGTGGCAGGACATTGATCGCCTCATTGGTTTCTACGGTTGCTGAGTCTGTTGAACCATCATCACCCACCAAAATCTCATAAGTGAGATAGGCTTGCTGCTCTGCTTGTGACTGAAGCGATTTCACCAGTTCCACGCACACTTGGTTGTACGTGGGGATAAGAATGCTGAGGGTGAGCTGCCGGTCTTGCATAGGTTATGATGTAATTGATATGCAGTTGTATTGTCTAAACTCCCAAACTTCTAAACTCCCAAACTCCTAAACTTCTAAACTCCTAACTAAAGATGTGGCAAAATTAATTAAAAAAAATGAGAATAGGGCAACATCTTTTTTTTTGTGCGGTAAATGATGAACATTGCAAAAAAAAACGTATCTTTGTAAGCGATTATGAATAAGATGTTGTTTGTTATCGAAATCATCGATGTGCTATGGAAGCTTTTTCACAAAAACGACAAACCCAAGAAGAATAAGGTTTGAGCTTTGCTCCTTATAGA
>JAGCXX010000268.1 GCA_017961115.1 Prevotella sp.
CCTCCCCAGTTGGTGAGGGGTAAGTGAGGATAAGGGAGCAAAACCCCAAACGGAAGAGACTCCTGAGGAAAGCGAAGACATGCCGTGAGCCGAATGGAGCTCCCCTCCCCAGTTGGGGAGGGGTAAGGGGTGGGGATTTGACTGTTCAAAATACCATCTTTATGTGATTGTACCGTTATTGCAAAATATTTAACTTTGCAGCCGAAATCCATTCTGATTATATGAATTTTATATTTATATCACCACATTTCCCGCATACTTACTGGCAATTCTGCCGCAGGCTGAAACAGAATGGCGTGCAAGTGCTGGGTATTGCAGACGCTCCCTATGAAGCGCTGACCGAGGAGCAGAAGGATTCGCTGACAGAGTATTATCGGGTGGAATCCTTGGAGAACTACGACGAGGTGTATCGGGCGGTAGCCTATTTTGCCTTCCGTTATGGGCGCATCGACTGGATAGAGTCCAACAATGAATATTGGCTGGAACAGGATGCACGGCTGCGTACAGACTTCAATGTGACAACGGGCATCCGAAACGACCAAATCCGCAGCATCAAGGAGAAGTCGGAGATGAAGAAGTACTATATCAAAGGAGGAATACCCACGGCACGACAGATTAGGGCGGCTGAGGGGTATGATGCACTTCGCGACTTTTCCCGTCTGGTAGGCTATCCTATCATCGCCAAACCCGATGTGGGCGTTGGTGCAAGCGGAACTTACAAGATTGAAGATGATGGTCAGCTACAGGCTTTTTATGAGACGGTGAACAACTGCAACAACTATGTGGCGGAGGAGTTCATCACGGGCGAGATTTGCAGTTATGATGCCATCATCGATGCCGGGGGCAACCCGCTCTTCGAGTCGATGACAGTATGGCCGCCTTCCATCATGGACATCGTGAATCTCAAACTCGACCTCTCTTATTATGTAGCCCGAGAGATGCCCGAGAATCTGCGGGAGTTGGGACGACGCACCATCAAGGCATTCGGGGTGTGGAACCGATTCGTGCACCTGGAATTCTTCCATCTCGACAGCGACAGAGAGGGACTGGGACGAAAGGGCGACTTCGTTGCCTTGGAGGTGAACATGCGCCCGGCAGGAGGATATACACCCGACATGATCAACTATGCCCACTCCACCGATGTCTACAAAATTTGGGCGGACATGGTGGCATTCGGCGAAAGCCGCACACAGCTAGGCACACAGCAATACTGTGCCTTTGCCAGCCGACGTGATATATATCAGTATGTACATACGCACGAAGAAGTGTTGGAACGCTATGCCGACCGGATGGTGATGTGCGAGCGGATGCCGGAACTGTTTTCCGCTGCTATGGGACAGCAGATGTATACCGTACAGCTGCAAAGCATGGAAGAAGTGAACGATTTTGTTCTATTTGTACACGAAAAAAGACAATGAATATCAATTACATCAAAAAATACAGCAATGCGCTTGGGCGTGACATGGAGTATAAGACCTATGGCGACAAGGGACATCCCGTTCTCGTCTTTCCCTCGCAGGACGGACGATTCTATGATTTTCAGGACTTCGACATGGTGGGGATGCTCTCCAGCTTTATCGACCAGGGGAAGATACGCCTTATCTGCGTCGACTCGATAGACCGCGAGACGTGGTCGGACACACATGGCGACTATCACAGACGCATACAACGGCATGAGCAGTGGTATCACTATATCGTGGATGAACTCCTCCCCCAGGTGCGCCATTATGCCGACGAGACCTTCATTGTCACTGGCTGTTCAATGGGCGGATACCATGCGGGCAATTTCTTCTTCCGCCGACCCGACCTCTTCGACACATTGCTGGCTCTGAGCGGACTTTACTATGCGGGATATTTCTTCCCCAACTACAACGACCCGCTCATTTACGACAACTCACCCTACGACTTCCTGCGACAGATGCCTGCAGACCATCCATACTGGGACATCTATCGCCAGCGCCGCATCATCATGTGCGTAGGACAGGGGGACTGGGAAGACGAACTGCTTGAAAGCACACGGCAAATGGATGCCTTGCTCAGGGAGAAAGGCGTTCCAGCATGGATAGACTATTGGGGGCACGACTCTGCCCACGACTGGCCATGGTGGCGCAAGCAGATTGTCTACTTTATGGACCACCTGCTGACGGAGAATGCTGTCGAATACGTCATCTGACCAGGCTGTCTCGTCAATATCTATCCACAGGTTCTGCACCCATCTTTATTTTCAACTTGCCACCCTTTGCCACTTCGGCGAAGGGGATGTGCGGGTCGGTGAGTTTCTTGCCGTTGAGGCGGTACTCCTGCGCATATACCTCACCATCCTTGGGCATCGACCTAAGGGACTCATAAGTGGTGATGGTGAAGTTCTTGCCTGAATAGTACTTGTCGCTGAGACGGATGCTGATTCTGTCGAAAAGCGGACTGCCCAGCGAAAAGATGGGGTTGATGTCGTTAAGGCCGGTCACACTGAAGAGTCCGATGCTGGAAATGACATACCATGCGCCCAACTGCCCCTGGTCCTCGTCCTGTCCGTAGCCATAGCCGTGAATGCCGTCGGTGCCGTAGAACTCGTCGAGGATGGCACGCACCCATTTCTGTGTTTTGGAGGGACGGTTGGCTTCATTGAAGAGCCATGATATATGCAGGCAGGGTTGGTTGCCCTGATTGTAGAGGGTCTTCAAACCTGCGAACGCACCGACCTCTGTCCCTCCGCTGAAAATTTTCGGCTGCGAAAGGGTGAAAATGCTGTCCAGACGGGCATTGAACTCTTCCTCGCCGACTTTTGCCACCAAAGCCTTGGCATCGTGGGGCACATAGAAGGTATACTGCCAGGCATTGCCTTCCTGGAATCCGCGCCAAACCTCCATCGGGTCGAAATTGGGAATGAAGTTGCCTTCAGCATCTTTGGGATGCATAAAGTTTTCCTTATCGTCGTAGATGCGCTCCCAACCCTTGGAAAGACTCATCAACTGGTTGTACTCGGGCTGGCCAAGGGCCTTGGCGAGTTGTGCCGTTGCCCATGAGGTGAAGGAATACTCCAACGTGTGGGAGGCGGAGAAACGGAACTTCTCGGCTGGTCCGTCGGCATTCTCCACATGGGGCACATAACCATACTCAACAAACTCCTTGGTGTCCGACTTGCCGGCACCAAACGGGCGGTCATCGCCATCCAACTCGTTCTTGCGGCAGGCCTCGTAAGCCAGTTCCACATCGAAGTCGCGGATGCCGCACTGGTAGGCTGCGTTGATGAGCAGCGGCAGTTGGTTGGTTCCCACCCCCGACACATACCTGCTGTTGGCCAAACCGTCGCCCATCCAACCGGCATCCTTGAAGACCTGCAGGTGGGAACTGATATAGTCAGAGGCATACTCGGGATAAGCCAAAATCCACAACTGCCCTAAGTTCCACTGACCGCCCCAGAAGGCGTCTGTGTTGTACATATGATGTATGGGCTTGCCGTCCTTCATCGCCAACTGACCAATGCCGCCGTCGTGACGGGGATAGGCTCCGTTCACATCACTGCAAAGGCCACGCCCTAAAAGAGCATGATAAAGTCCTGTGTAGAATTTCTTCCTATCATCGTCTTTGGCAAACCTGACGTCTATGCGGCCCAGCATCTCCTGCCACGCTTCTTGGTTTCGTTCAAGAGCCTTGTCGAATGTCAGATTCCGGGCCTCTGTCTCACGGTTCAGACGGGCATTTTCAACAGAGGTGTATGAGATACCTACAGCAGCGGTCACTTTCTCACCTTCCTGGGTGGGGAAGGTGACATAGACACCGGCGCCTGGTCCGAAAGCCTCTTTCTCGCCCTCGGCAACCCGCTCGCCGTTGAAAGCACCTACAGATGCTATTTTCTTATCGATAACAGCAGAGAAGTAGATAGGCACCTGAGCACCGGGCTGATACTTCTTGACATACTCGGGCAGGGTAATCACATATCCCTCCACGGTCTGGCCGTCATCACTGATTTTCACGTGGGCGTCCCTCACGGCACCGCTCTCACCGCAACGGTTGCCTATATCGAAAAGGATTCGGCTCTCTTCCGACTTGGGATAAGTATAACGCTGGAAAGCAACACGCTCGGTGGCGGTCACCTCGGCTTTGATACCGTAATCCTGCAACACGACAGAGTAATAGCCTGCCGTGGCGGTTTCCTCAGTATGTGAGAATTGTGAACGGTAGCCTTCGCCCACGGAACCCACTGCTCCGGGAACGGTCTTCAGTTCACCGCAGGTTGGCATCAGCACAATACCGCCTACCTGAAACTCGTGGGTGCAGGGAAATCCCTCGATGGAACCGTCGCGGTAATCATAGCCCGTTGCCTCCCAACCATCCTTGTTGCCCAAATGTCCGTTGGTACTGGGACCGGGCTTGGCCATCCCGAAGGGCATGGCGCCAGGAGCGAAGTGGAAATAGCGACAATGGGCCGTACCGATGCGTGGCTCCACATACCGAGGATACCACTGGGCAATGGTCGTAGGGGTGTCACAACTTGCCATGGCGCCCATCATGCAGGCAAGCATCAACAATGTTTTGAATGGTTTCATATCTTACACGTCGACAAACAGTTCAACTGCCATTGAAAAATATTGGGCCATGATTTCAGCATCCCCGCCTTCAATGGTCTGGCGCAGGTGCTTGTCCAGAGCAACCGCCTGCCGGAGCTCCCCTCCCCAGTTGGGGAGGGGTAAGGGGTGGGGAGTTATTCTTATAAATCTGGATAACTTCTGTTAAAGGGAAGTGATTTCAATTTGGGCTTGCTGGCCACGGGCATCCTGACGATTCCAGGTGACGGTGATGGTGCGTTGCTCACCGGGCATCAGCGTCACGTAGTTGTCGGTGTAGACAACGGGTAGGATTTGTTCATTGTCCTCACCTTTCAAGTTCAGGCGCAGGAATACGGCGGGTGTCTTTCCGACATTCTTTAGGGTCACTTCTGCTTGCTCGCCGTTCATCCTCACTTGTTGTTGCAAAACCGGTTTTGGCAGGGTCGACAGTGCGCGGTAATCATTTTCCTTCTGTCCCATGATGTACAGGTTCTCTGACATGAGTCCGTTCTTGTCAGACAGTTGCAAACGCAGGAAATAGACATCCGTTGTCACTTTGGGCATCAGTTCTGACAGTTTCAGCCACGCCTGGGTGCTGTCGTCGTTGCTGTTGAGGAGTGCCTTTTTCTGACCTACACGCTTTCCGTTGAGGTCGAAGATAGTGGCTGTGGCATTGATTCTCATCTGGTTGCCTGCAGAATGGTTCACTATCTCTATGCTGTCTGTCAGGGCGTTGTACTGGATGTGGAGTGGTTCGCAGGCTTTTTTTGCGCCAAAGTAGGCGGCTGTCGGCTCGAAATAGTAATCGTAGGTCTGCCAGACCATCGACGGCCAACAGGGATGGCTCATCCAGAGCAACAGACCTGCCCGGCTCTTGCTCGTCGACTCAAACATACCGCGGTAGCCGTTGTAATTGATGAGTTGTGCCCAACGGCTGAACTCCTCGGCACTCTTGGCATCACCCAAACCATCCCTGACCAGACGGTTGAATTCGGATGAGCGCTGCGCTCCCTGCAGCGTGAAGTCGTGCTGCCCCCATTGGAGCGATTGGGGCCAGAGGGCGTCAGGACTGAAGGTGCGGCGCAGACTCTCTATGTTCATCACATTGGGCATGCCTCGCTCGGAATGTATCTTGCCGCTCTGCCTCCCGAAGTACTCCTTCATGGCAAGAGCGCGGTATGGACCACCGCCACTGACACCCTGTGAGGAAGAGTGTGAGATGTACTCCATGCCTGGCGCAAGATGATGGACATATTCACGCAACTTGCGGTCGATGGCATCGGGCGGGAATCCCTCGTTGCGACCGCAATAGAGTCCGATGCTGGCGTGGGAACGCATACGGCGGGTGTAGTCGTAGGCGTTGCCGAGGAAGAGGGCGTTGTCGTATGGGTCAGGACCGTCGGCGGGATTGGCCAACCAGAAGTCCTGCCAAATCATGATGCCATGGCGGTCGCAGGCATCATAGAAGGCTTCGTCACCTATCTGTCCCACCCAGTTGCGTATCATCGTAAAGTTCATGTCACGGTGATATCCCACGGCGATGTCATATTCCCGGGAACGATAGAGCAGGTTGTGTTCATCAAACCCCCAGTTGCCACCGAGAGGAATGAAGCGGCGGCCATTCACGTATATTCGCAGGGAGTCGGTCGCATCTGCATATTTCATCTCTCTCAGTCCAGCCTTGTAACTGATGGTGGTGGAGACGGAGGAAACATCAGGGGTGAAAGTGAAGCCTGCGTCGTAGAGGTAAGGCTCACCATAGCCGTTGGGCCACCACAGCCGGAAGTCGCTGTTTGTCAGTTGGGGAAACTGCTCTGGGGCAAAGGTTATTTCCTGTTCTGCTTGGGCAGGCAAGGTAACGGATTTTTCAAAACGCACATCGCCGATATAGCCGCTCAGCGTGCCCTTGACGGCTTTGCCGGCACTGTTGCGAACGAAGACGGATGGATACAGGGAAACCGTCTTGTGGTCGTCTGAAATCACCGTCCTGACATATGGGTCGCTAACTGACACCATTCCCGTAGAAGTCAGATAGACCTCATTCCAAATTCCTGCCTCACGGCCTCTGACGGTGGTAATCCAGTCCCACCCTACGGAAGCGTGGAAGGTTGGGTTGTCTGCCCCGAGTATGCCGCCGTTGAACTGTGTCGTGTTCTCGTCTTTCTCCTTGATGGCGGCAAAGTGGTCGTTGCAGACAATCTCCACGGCAAGATAATTGGTTCCCTTGTGAAGCAGTCCTGTCACATTGAATTTTCCTCGCATGAAAGCCCCTTCGATACGGCCCAGATACTGTCCGTTCAAAAAGACGTTGGCTTTCCAGTTGATACCGTCGAAGTTGAGCCATTGCTGACCGTTTTCTGCTGGTTCGGAGACTTCAAACTCATCACGATACCAGAAGTTGGAACGGAAAAACGACTCCGATATCTGGTCCACATCATCAGCATAGTTGGGATTTGGCACTGCACCAATATTCATATACGAAGCCAGTACCGTACCGGGCACTGTGGCGGCAATCCACTCGCTGGTGTCATAGCCCTCGGTGGCGATTTCCTCACCAGTGGCACTAACCTCAGAGGCTCGTTGCAACCGCCAGTTGCCGCCGCTCAGTTCATAACGGTCACCTCGATTGCCTGCCACGGCATGTGGGACATATTGCTTTTGCTGGTTTGAGAGCACCTCCATCTCGCGCAATGCGTAATAGCCGGCTTCTCCCGCTTCCTCCATCAGCAACCTAACATAGCGGCAGTTGGTTTTAGGAATGGTTTCTGCAGAGATGTCTGCAATCGTTGTCCATGTGTGGGTATCATCCGACACCTGGATACGTCCCCGTTTAGGTGCTTGATACCAGTGGAGTTTCACTTGCTCGATAGGCAAGACACTTCCCAGGTCGGTGTAAAGCCACTGCTCACCACCGCCATTGCTTATCCACATACTGCAAAACTGTCGTGAAGAGAGCAGTTCCACGTCATTGCCTTCGGCGTCTATGAACTGCAACTCGCGGATGTCCCAGTGGGCTGTTCCTTCCATGTCAAACAACACCCGCAGGTGATTGGTCAAACAGGGTGTGTTCAGTCGGATGGTCTCTTGCAATACTCGGGCGGGCAGCAGGTTCTGCTCCTCCTGCTTGTTGGGGTCTGAGTGTAGTTTGTAATGCAGCAGTTCGCCCGGCAGTCCGTCACCTTTCAGTTCTCCTATGGTCTGCCAGTTCTTCTTGTCGGCAGACATCTGCACGCATAGGCTGTATCCCTTTTTTGCGACCTTGTCATCATATATCGCCATGCCCTGAATCTTGAGTCTTGCCGGACAGATGGCGGGTGCATTGTCGTTCCAGTCGTATTGCAGCCAGCAATGACTTCCCATCAGGATATTCCTTGAGTATTTACCCCCATCAATGGCCCATTCCGCCTCCTTTCGTGGCAAAACCCCGTTCGGCGTACTTACCGATAGCGTTGCCGGCTCACGTTGGTCACACAGTCCGTCTGTCACCAGATGTGCCACATGATTATAGTCGAGTGTCGAAGAGGCATAGGCCACGCGGTGCAGCGCAACATTGCTGAGTTCTCCATTGCCTCCTCTCCAACTGACTGTTGGAGCAAAATACTCACTGGGTGAACCCGGATACTGTCCTATTCCCCGTGTTCCATCTGCCCATACTACTATCGTTGCAGTGAGTAGGCATAGCATCGTCACAGTTTTCTTCATATTCATAATCATCTTTTGGGTACAAAGATAATGTAAGTACTTCTTTTTACCATATATTTCTTCAAGAACTTTACGTTTCCTCTGGACTGCCGTTCAACGTTAGTAGCTGTCCAACAACGGTGTGGGCATTTGTTTTTTATTGACATTATCCTTTATCCGCTTTCGGAAATCATGGTTTTTTCTTACCTTTGCGGATGTGAATAGAAAGAAGTGAAAAAACGTCACATTAGAAGATTGCTCATTATCTTTGCGGCATATGCATAAATCAGCGTTTGAACTTCGCATATCAATAGACACTATAGACGCTGTCATAAAGAGTTTGATCAACAGTTAATGTTTTATTGTCATGCAAAATAAGAAGTCGATACGTTTTTATAAGGACCACGAAGTAAGGGCCATTGGGGACGAAGAGAAATCACTGAAGAAGGCAGGAAACGAGTTGACTACACGTTGTAGTCAACTGAAAATGACTGCTCGATACATTCGTTTCAAATTAGGGTTTTGTTAAGATTTGGATAGATTTGAAAGATAACGTGATTTGTGATAATACGAAGCACCGTAAAATCATCCATGTGGATGCAGATGCTTTTTACGTCTCTGTGGAAGAACTTGACAATCCCTCGCTGAAGGGGAAGCCCGTCGTGGTGGGTCACGATGGGCCAAGAGGCGTTGTATCTACGGCAAACTACGTGGCACGGCAATATGGGATACACTCTGCTCAGTCTATAGCCGTGGCACACCGGCTTTGCTCAAAACTGATTGTGGTGGAGCCTCATTTCAACAGATACAAGGAGATGTCACGACGGATGCACGACATC
>JAGCXX010000269.1 GCA_017961115.1 Prevotella sp.
ACAACAGGAAATCGTTGGAGCCAGCTCTTACCGTGCCATTGGCATCCAGATAGATGTTGGTCAGTACGAGCATGAGGGAATCGTTGTGCCATAGGAAAAGGCTGTCGGGGGTGTCGAGCAACTGGAGTGCGTTTTGTGTTCTCTCCTTGATGGGATAGACCAAAACGGCTTTGTCGTCTCTCTTTACCATCACTATCCCGACCTCCCAATTGATTCTATAAATGTCAGAGGGCAGCATGATGTTGTATTCACCCAAGTCGATGGGGAAACGGCAATAGTAATAGTCCCCCATAGGTTCAGAATGGCGATTCTTGTCAAAATCGGAATCCCACCAACTCCATACACCATATTTCTCCGTGAAGGCATCGCGCCCCATGTCGTTGCGCACATACTCGATGATGCTGCACACCTCTTGATATTGTCCGCAGAGCAGGCTGTCGCTCCTGATTCCTTCTAAGTTAAGCCTTTGGATGAACTTGCCCGTCTTCGTGTCAAGCAGTTTCAAGTCAGTGATGAACTGCTGCAGACGTGCGTTTTGGCATTTGAAACCGATGCTCTTGGCAGAGATGCCGGGGATGTAGGTGAACACGATGATGGCTGCACCCAAGATGAGTGCCATCAGTTGGAACCTGCGGGTGCGGCGCCAGAGCAGCATGAGGATGAAGAGCGTCATCAATGCACCGGCGACCATCAGATAGAAGCGGCTCTCTGTGAAACTGTACAGGCGTATGCGGTAGATGGAGCCCACCCAGTACATGATGAGAGGCGGGATGGCTATCCAGGTGAAGTTGCGGTAGAACCAGTCGTAATCATGCCGCTTAAGCACATACTGCATGAGTCGTCCGACAAGTGCCACCGTGATGAATCCCATGACCAACCATGCCACGCCACCTTTGGGCAGGTCCCACACAAGGACTATCTTGATGAAATAGATATAGAGGATGACGGTGTAGATGATGATGGCCGGCGAGAGGATGAAGTTGAGGATGAGCCGCAGCACCTTGGCAGGTTCGCCGGCCACATCCTCATCCTGTGAGATGAACGTGCAGCATATTTGTGGTGCGATGAAGAACCAGATGAACTGCAGGATATACTCATAGATATGCGGTGACGTGTCGATGCCAAAGATATAGAGGAAAGAGGCGACAATGGCGATGACGGCCCCCGTGAGCAGTCCTGAGACGACGAGTCCGAAGAACAATTGGGTCACCACATGCAGGGCATGTGCCGCAAAACTCCTGTTGTCCATGCGCTGCACGCCCACCAGCAGGAGGATGGCAGCCAGGACATAGGTGAAGGCAAAGCCGTATGACCACAGGAATGGCTTGAGATTGAGTGCCATCAACGGCAGGAACAGCAGTCCCGATGCCATGTATGCCCATCGGTTGACCTTGTGCAGCCAGAATGTCAGAATCAGCAGCGGCACGAACAACCAGATGATGTCGGCATTGACTCCACTTGTCAGTTCGCCTGTGACACTATCCCATCCGGCATGGCCTGTATGCCAGGCACTGATGCAGAAGAACAAAAATCCCATTGCTGCCTCTACGGGAAATTCCCGTGGACTGCGCAGCAGTTGTCTCAATATGCTCTGTATTTTTGTTTTCATCATGTTGGTTTATTGGTTGCCGCTCAACAGTTTGGACACCTCTGCGGGGTTGAGTGCCCATTCGTAGGTGTATGCCTCATCTGCATCCTCCGCAGACTCCATCAAAGTCAGTTGCTGCGCCTTTGCCTTGATGTCAAGCAGTTCACCAACGGAGAGTTTCGACTCCAATTTGTGGAGCAGCGCCTCGATGGACTCGTTGTTGGCACCTTTGAGTGTCTGCGAGGTGAATGGCATCTCGAGCCAGGTAATCTCACGTTTTGCCACGTTGAGCACGCCGAAGACCAGTCCCTTGGATAGGTTGCCCTCGCTGATGCGTACCATGTGCTGGACGCACGACGGGTCGTATGCCACACCATTTTTCTTGGAAATCACCATCGGGAAAGCAGAGTCCATCCATCCCACCACGAGGTTGGGGGAGAGGGAGCCGGCGGAGTAGGCGTTGCAGGTGAAGACCACATACTTTGCCTCAGCCTTCTCCAATTCCGGCAGCGACAGTTCGATATACTCTGCCGTCCCCACCATCTCGGGGATGGCGCGGATGTCGCCGGAGTGCTTTGCTCCCACACATGTCAGATTGTAGTAGGCACATTCTTCCACCTTGTTGAACGGCAAAGTGATGCGCGCACTCAGGTCCATGTCAAGTTGTTGGGCATGCAATCCCTTGCCCCATTGGAGGAACAGTCGAATGGCATCTCCCTCCACGGGGAAGCGTGTGCCCATCAATGCGCACGAGGTGTCCTGGATGGTGGAAGAGCGGTCGCCCACGCTGACGGGGATATGATATAAAGACGGGTCAATATAGATGGTTTTTGCCTCGGTTTTTTGTGCGGCGAAGCGATTGGCCATGGAAGTAATGTAGAGATTGTTCACACTTTCCAGCATTGCCTTGCGTTCGTCATCGTTATAGAGCGTCAGCAACTTGTTGGGCTCAATCCGTTGGACCACACCCGTGATGGGGCGAGCCAGTCGTGTCTTCTTTGGGTCGAAGTAAGTCTCAGCCGCATTGCCGAGAGAGAGCAGCAGACGTGCCGGAATCTTGTCGGCAATCTCCTCAAATGCCGCAAGCGTCTTGTCGCTGCCGAAGCGGAGCATGGTGGCGAACAGACAACGGGCGAACATCCCCGGATGCTCCTTGAGCAAGCCAAGAACCCTGTTCGCATCGTTCTCCCTGCGTGCCATGTCCACCTGTCCCTGCCATGTGGAGTAGTCCTGCTTGTAGAACACATCCAAGATTTCTGCCAAATGTCCGAAACCCTTCTTGCATGAATACTCACCCAGGCGCAGGGCACGTATCATGCGCACCCACATACCACGTTTGGGGTTCATGTTCTCAGCGGCTTGTTGTGCGGTCATCGGTAAGGCATTCAGCCACTTCGCTACCCTGAGACAAGCCCTGCGGTCGTATTTGAGCATCAGTTTCTGTTTCATCTCCTTGGCGGCATCCATGCTCTTGTCGAGCGGGCCCCACATATGATAATACATTTTGCTAGCATGTGCAACGAGCGTCTTTGGTTCTATAATCTTCACATGACCAGTCTTCTCATACCAAAGGTAGCGGAGCACATCGGTGGGCGTCTTCATCCATTTTGTGGCCTCATCCCCCTTGTTTTGCTCTGCTAAGCACTTGATAACCAACATGATGGTTTCCTTCATGGAGATTTCGGCATCTTCCGGCAATGGGAACTCCTGTAGCAGTTGTTCCAGAGATTCTTTTTGGGTGGCATCGAGTGGGGTAGCAGACGACAGGAGGGATGAGAAGACATGCTTGAGGTCGTTGACGTTGAACAGACGCAGTTCCTTCAATTTCGAGCCCTGTCCCTTGTATACGAAATCTGCCGTTATGAATGGTGTGCCGCAGAACGGGCATCCGTTGTAGCGCTCTAGTGGGAACGTGCCTTCTGGGATGAGGTGTCCGCAGGGTAGGGTAGTGCCCTTGAATCCCGCTTCCTCACCGAAGATGTTTGCCATGAGCGTGACGATATGGTCGGCAAGCGTCTCGCCTGTGGGCACATCCCATTCCTTGACAAGTGGAGCCCAATTGAGTTCCACGCCCATCACATCATTGATGCACTCGGTGATTTCCGCCAGTCTGGTGACTGGCACCTCGTTTAGTGCATGGAGCAATTCCTCGCTGACACAGAAACCGTTTTCCTTCAGTCGGGTAATGAAAGCCATCACAGGAAGTGTTGGCTCGGATGTCATGTTGATGTCCTCACGGTTGATGTCGAGAAACACGGCGCGGTAGCGTAAAGCCACTTTTGTCAGATTGTTGTTCATATAGATTTAATTCATTAAATGGCTCACTTCTTTTTGCAAAGATAGTGTAAACCGAGAGCAATGCCAAAAATAATGGGGGAATTTTTTGGGGAGTTTAGGAGTTTGGGAGTTTAGGAGTTTAGACGTATGATTGCTTTTGTTATTTGGAGTTTAGGAGTTTAGGAGTTTGGGAGTTTAGACGTATGATTGCTTTTTTTGGGGAGTTTAGG
>JAGCXX010000270.1 GCA_017961115.1 Prevotella sp.
CACACCGTGATGTATACCTCTACACCTTGCTGCAAGCCGACATCGACACAGATGAGATGCCTGATGAGGTAGAAGCGTTTCACGAAATGGGGCGTTCGATGGAAGAACTTGAAACATCCGTTGAAGATGTGCGCAATTCATTCTACAGATGGTCGTGGTTTTCCGGTGCCCTCTTCGGTTTCGTACTCGGCTGCAAACTGGTGCGACTGTCGGTGAAGCGTACGCGCAAGACCTATGAGATAGAGCCATCGGCCTGTGTGGCCTGCGGCAAATGTTTTGATTACTGTCCACAAAATATATTCAAGAAAGATGAACAAAAACGTGTATAGAAATGTGGCATTGGTGACCACTGTCTTCGCTCTCGCCATGATTGTGATGATGGGCACGAGTTGGTTGCAGATGCGCAAAGCCACACCGCTGCAAAGCGATGTGATGGAGACATTGAAACAACTCAATGAGAACAACGACGAGAATGAGAAGCTCGCCGAAGAAATCCGCCAACTCGACTTGCTCTCACGCAAGGCATATTTCACACAAAAGAGCCATTTGAAGATTGGTGCTTGGATACTGTTTGCCATGGGACTGGTCATCGGCGCATCGCTGAGGATGTATTTCAAGGATACGAAAGATTTACCCGAGAAAGACCTCAACCCCATCGATGAGTGGATGTCGAAGAGCAAAAGCCGGAAATATATTCGCTGGGGTGTTGGCGGACTTGTTGCCGCCTCACTGCTGGTGGCGTTGCTCAATTCAGAAGGTCTGCGCAGCAAAGTGAAAGATGTGGTTGAGAGTGCTGATGAGCAGTTAGCTCAAGCCGGCGATACAGACGCCGCACCCACCGACTCCCCTGAACAGGACGGAGCCGAGGGTGTGCAAGCCAACGATTCTACCGCAGCAGGCGACAGCACTATGACAGCCGAAGCCGTAAGGGACTCATTCCCCACCCCAAGGCTGACATCCAACTCATTCCGCGGAAACAGTTCGTTAGGCCATTCCTCTGCCCGCGGCATACCCACATCATGGGACCTGAAGAGCGGCAAGAACATCCTTTGGCAGAAGCAAATCCCCAAGCACGGCTACAACTCACCCGTAATCAACGGACGCAACATATTCCTTACAGGAGCCGACAACCAAGCCCGCGAACTGTATTGCTTCGACCTATGGACGGGAGAGTTGAGATGGACCGTGAAAGCAGACGGCATTGCCGGTTCACCATCTTCCATGCCTAAGGTGAATGCCGACACCGGTTTGGCCGCCTCCACGGTAGCCACCAACGGCAGTCAGGTGTGCGCCATCTTTGCCACGGGCGACGTGATATGCTCCGATATGGAAGGCAAACGCCTATGGGCCAAGAACATCGGTGTGCCCAACAACCACTATGGATTTGCATCATCACTGCTGATGGTGGGCAATGAGCTGATTATACAATACGACAACAACTCCGATGCGAAACTCATCGCCCTCAACGCCACCAATGGCAGCCAGTTATGGAGCAAGAGCCGAAAAGACAAGATAGCATGGAGTTCGCCCATCCTCACACAGGCTGCCGGTCAGCAGGCCGTCGTGGTAATGGGCAATCCGGCCATTACCGCCTACAGTGCCAGCAATGGTAAGGAACTGTGGAGAGTGGAATGCCTGAGCGGCGAAGTGGGTTCCAGTCCCTGCGCCTCCAATGGTGTGGTGTATGGCGCCAGCGAATATGCCTCATGCGTGGCCATCAATGCTTCCACAGGTGAAAAACTATGGGAAGTGAACGACTGTCTGCCAGAGTGCTCCAGTCCCGTGGCAACCAAAGACCTGCTCTATGTAGCCACCAGTTATGGAGCCGTATGTGCCTACGACACATCCAACGGCGAAGTGGTGAAACAGCATGAACTGACCACCCCGTTCTACTCCTCACCCGTCATAGCCGACGGAAAAGTCTACTTGTTCAGCAACAGTGGGAAATGCTACATTTTCTCCACTGGCAAGGACTTCAAACTTATAACCAGTTTCGATACTGGAGAGAAGACATTCGCTACACCCGCTTTCACCGATGGCATGATGGTAGTCCGCACCGACAAGAGCCTTTATGTCGTCAAAAATGGTTGATTCATCATGACTTGCGAGCACTGCAACATATCATCGCCAGAAGAGGCACGTGAGGCCATCCGCCTGCGTACCGACGTCATCATAGAGCGCGTGGGCAACAAACGCCAGCACGTCATCCCTCTCCTCCAGGCATTGCAAGCCGAATTCAGTTATCTACCTGCCGATGCCTTGGAACGTATCTATGAGAAAACTGAAATCGACAGGGCACAAGCCATTTCAGTGGCCACTTTTTATGCCCAGTTTCGTCTGTTCCCCTACGGGCGCCACACCATACGTGTGTGTTGCGGCACTGCCTGCCATGTGAAAGGAGCCAATATCGTTTATGACGCTTTCCGGCGCGAACTGGGTATCGGCGACGACACCATCACCACCGACGACCAGCAATACTCAATAGAAAAGATTGCCTGCTTGGGTTGCTGTGCTCTTGCACCTGTGGTACAGATAGACAACAAAATATATGGTCATGTACAACCTGGAAGGGTTGGTGAGGTGCTCAAGGAATTTGAGGAATATCTCAAATCCAGTGAGCAACAGTCGGCCGAGGAAGCCAATGAGGAACCCCAGGGCGAGGTACGTCTTGGCATGGAAAACTGTTGCCAAGCCAGCGGAACTGCTGAAGTGAAACAAGCGGTGGAGCAGGCCTGTCAGGAATTGGGCATCAATGTCAGGATTAAGCCCGTGTCTTGCGTTGGCGCATGCAACCAGGTGCCTCTGATTGACATCGCCATGCCTGACGGCCGCATGACCCGCTATCCCAACATACGCCCCGACGAGGTAAAGGAGATTCTCCTGCACCATTTCCAACCCGCCTCACGCATCAGGCGTTTGCGCAATACTCTGCTGAAGCATGTCGATACCATCCATACCGACCAGACATGGGACAACATCCTCTATCAAAGCGAGCAGCAGCGCACACAAAGCATCAACAACTTCCTCGAAGGACAGTTTCGCATATCAACTGAGGGCTACGGACTCATGAACCCGCTCGACATTGATGAATACACTGCCCGGGGTGGATTTGAGGCACTGCACAAAGCCCTCTCCATGGATAGCGAGACACTTATCAAAGAAGTGGTCGAGAGCGGTATCCGCGGACGAGGTGGCGGCGGTTTTCTCACAGGTAGGAAGTGGCAACTGGTGGCCGACGAGCAAGACAAAGAAAAATATGTGGTATGCAATGGCGACGAAGGCGACCCAGGGGCATTCATGGACCGCATCCTGCTTGAGAGTTATCCCATCCGTGTCATCGAAGGACTCATCATCGCCGCCTATGCCGTCGGTGCCTCACATGCCATTCTCTATATACGTGCCGAATACCCACAAGCCGTCATCCGAGTGAGGCGTGCTCTCGAGATGTGCCGTGAGCGTGGATATATAGGAAACAACATTCTCGGCACCAACTACTCCATCGAAGTCAGCATCTTTGAGGGTGCAGGAGCCTTTGTCTGTGGTGAGGAAACAGCCCTAATCGCCTCCATCGAAGGACAACGAGGTTTCCCACGTCCACGACCTCCCTACCCTTCACAGCAAGGACTGTTTGGCCATCCCACTCTTGTCAACAATGTGGAGACACTGAGCCAGATACCATACATCATCCGCCATGGAGCCGCCGCCTACGCACAAGTGGGAACGAAAGGCAGTAAGGGAACCAAGGTGTTTGCCCTGGCAGGAAAAATGCGCCACGGCGGACTCATCGAGGTTCCGATGGGCACCACACTCCGTCAGATAGTAGAACAGATAGGCGGAGGCATGGAAAATGACGAACAACTGAAAGCCGTGCAAACCGGTGGTCCATCGGGAGGATGCATCCCTGCTGACCTATGTGATGCCGAAGTAGACTTCGACGCACTCAACGAGATGGGCGCCATCATGGGTTCAGGAGGTCTTGTGGTGCTCAGCGAGAGCGACTGCATGGTCGACATGGCACGCTATTTCCTCAACTTCATTGCCGGTGAGAGTTGCGGCAAATGCACATTCTGCCGCATCGGAGCCCAACGAATGCTCGACATACTCGACAAACTTTCTTCAGGCAAGGGGAAGATGGAGGATATCGATTTGTTGGAGCAGTTGGCCAATCATGTGAAGAAAGCTGCCCTTTGTGGCTTAGGGAAGACAGCCCCCAACCCCGTTTTGTCAACACTACGCCATTTCAGGCACGAATATGAAGAGCATGTGCAAGGCATATGCCGCACTGGTTCGTGCAAGGAGATGGTTACCCTGACGGTCACTGACGACTGCATCGGTTGCACCAAGTGCTCCAGATGCTGTCCGGCAGACGCCATTCCCTTTCTGCCCTACGAGAAACATACCATTGATACCGAGCGTTGCACACTCTGCGGTCTTTGTATCGACGAGTGCGACTTTAATGCCATAAAATATGAAAATAAGCATCAACAACCAGCCCTATGAGGTCGACGGTCGCCGTCCGCTGATTGATGGGCTTCGCACATCAGGTTTTATAGTTCCCACCATGTGCCATGCGGAGGGTTATAAGCACCAGCCATCATGCATGATATGCATGGTGAAGGATGCCGACACAGGACAGATGATTCCATCATGCTCCACCATGCCACGCGAAGGAATGCGGATAGAAACCGACACCGACGAGGTAAATGAGATGCGCCGCAGTGCACTCGAACTACTGCTCAGCGACCATCGTGCCGACTGCGAGGCACCATGTTCTCTCGTATGCAGGCGAGGCATCGATGTGGCGGAACTGATACGCCTTCACGACATGGGGGCAGCCGACCAAGCAAAAGCCCTGATGAAGGGAAAGACGTGTGAGGGTTGCCCTGCTCCATGCGAAAAGGCCTGTCGGCGCGGAACCATCGACAAGGCCGTGAGCATCAGGGAGATAACAGCACTATACCAATCGCCAGCAGGTTCTAAGGAAGAAGTGCCCCGTTCCACGCTTTTCAACAGCCGTCTGGGACGTTTCACCGAAAAAGAGAAGAAACGGTTGCAAGAGACATATACCCAACCTTCGAAATGTCTGCACTGCGCCTGCGACGGCAAGTCGACCTGTAAATTGCGTGACCTAGCCACAAAAGCCGGAATAAAAGCACCACGCTACGGCAACCATTCATCTCTTCCTGCCAACAACAGGATAGATGTCACTGGCCGTCTTGTGTATGAGCCAGCCAAATGCATACGTTGCGGTCTTTGTGTCTACAACACAGAAGATGGATTCACCTTTGAGGGACGTGGCTATGACATGCGCGTCATCATCCCTGAAGAAAGCAAGTCGCGAATGAGCGAGATGCTCGCCAAACTATGCCCCACAGGGGCACTGGTGCTGAAGTTGCTCCTTCCGCTTCTCATCCTGTTAAGCGGATGCCGTTCGTTTCCAGGAGATGTAGAACAAGACCAACTCCAGGCATGGGGTTCGTTTCGCGGCAATGCCTCGCTCAGCGGATACACCGATTACGACCTACCCGAGCATCCCACACTGCTGTGGGAACACCGCCATGACGTTCGTTCTGTAGCTTCTCCTTTAGTCTACGATGGTACTGCCATCATTTGCGACAAACATGGCCAAATGTTGGGATTCGACGAACGTGGAGAGGTGGTGCTCAACATCAATCTTGAATCGGATGTCGAGGCATCATTTGTCATCAGCGACTCCACAGTCTTCATCGGACAAATCGACGGACAAATTCGCGCGCTCTCACTCACTGACGGAAAAGAACAATGGAAATATCCGACCGAAGGACAGATTAAGGCTTCACCAACCATCACCACCATCAACGGCAAAGAGTATCTGCTTGTGGGAAGTTACGACAACAACATGTATACCCTCGAGGCGTCAACTGGCCAATTCGTGGGATGTGCTCCTACCCAATATTACATCAATGGAGCAGCCTCTCTGTGGCATCAATACGCTCTCTTTGGAGGATGCGATGCGTGGCTGCGTATGATCAATGCCAAGACAGGTGAATCAGTTGACTCGCTGCAACTCGAAGCCTATCTGCCGGCATCTCCCGCCATTATGGGCGACAACGCATATATTGCCGACTATCAAGGCAACGTATACGTGGCCAATCTTTCCGACGGCCATTTCAGTTCGCACCGCAAACTGCTCAGCGCACCCACCGATGGCGACAACATGCTTTCCATGCCTGCAGTCGCCGGCGATGCCCTATATGTGCTGACAGAGGGGCGATATCTCACTTGCATCAACATAGCCAAAGGCAATGTAAGGTGGAAACAGATGCTGCGCGGCGAGACAGGAGAAAGTTCACCACAAGTATGCAACGACCGTGTAATCGTATGCACAAAGACAGGTGTAGTTTCCATCCACGATGCTGCCACCGGAAAAAAACTTTGGGAATATGAGACAGGTGAGCAAATCATCTCATCACCTGCTGTGGTCGACTCACGTTTCTACATTCTCACTGCTCGTGGCACATTGCTCTGTTTCGGCGAAAAACCAGCCAACTGACACAACATAGCTTGACAACTCTTTAGCGGAATCCACAGATGGGACACATCATATTAAAAGACATATCCAAACAATACGATGACGGAATTGGACACCAACGGATGGTGCTCGACAATGTATGCCTTGAGATGAATCACGGCGATTTCGTGGCTGTGACAGGAGTGTCTGGTTCAGGCAAGACCACGCTGCTCAACATATTGGGGACACTCCTCAAACCAGACAGCGGGACCTACCTGCTCGACGGCAAAATCATCAACGACATGGAGGATGAAGCTCTGCGCATGATACGCAACCAATGCATAGGTTTTGTCTTTCAGGACCATCGACTGCTGCCACAACTCACAGCGTGGCAAAACGTGCTGCTGCCTGTTTTAGCCTCCAAGAAAAGACCTTCTGACGAAGACCTGACATGGGCAAGACAACTGACAGAAATGCTGAACATCAACCATGTGAGTCATCAAATGCCATCAACGTTGTCGGGAGGCGAGAAGAGCAGAGTAGCTTTGTGCAGAGCCCTTGTCATGCAGCCTCGCCTGCTGTTGGCCGACGAGCCAACAGGCCAACTCGACAAATTGCATGCCCACGAGGTGGGAGAACTGCTGAAAGAAGTCAACCAAAAATTGGGCATGACCATTGTGGTGGTGACCCATGACCACCAACTTGCCTCCTCAGCCCCTACCATCTATGAACTGGTTAACGGTAAACTGATGCTTCAAACCACATAAGATGAACACTGCAAGTCGCTCATATTACAAACGTTTCTATCGGCTCGCTGGTTTGGCAGTGACCGTGATGATGGCCGTGCTCACGGGAAGCCTTGTGTTGGGCGACTCGGTTCGTGGCTCTCTGGCCGACAGGGTTGCCGAACGTTTGGGGCAGACAGAAACCATCGTGCAGTCAGGAACAGGTTTCATGAGCGACAGTATATTGAAAGATGAGTTGATTGCCGCAGCCAAGGGATATCTGCTCATCGAAGGTTTTGTGTCCTCCGAAGGACGCATGGTGCCCGTAACCGTATGGGGAGGCGATGAAGAAGCCCTCGCCACCAATGAAGCGTTGCTCAACGAAGAGCTGAAAAAGGAAATCGGACTTGGTACGGTCATTCTCCACCTGCCATCCAACAGTTTCGCACCTGCCACATCGCCTTTTATCTCACAAAACTACACCACACAGATGCGGCTTCAGGCTATAGGCATAAGAGACGGAAAGGAAGGTGGCAACCTGCTTCTGCACAACGAGCAAATGCGTCCGCTCAATATATTTGTCAAACGGGAAAACCTTGCCGAAGCCATGGGATTCATCACTGAACATACGAAAGGACCTATCAACGTGATTCTTTCTCCCCAACAATTTACTGCTGATGAGTTCCGAAAGGTATGGCGTCCTTCTTTTTCCTGTATACAGATGCAAGGCAAGGTAGTGAGCAGCAGCCGTGTGTTCCTTCCACGCAACGTGACAGACTCACTTCTTCCTGAAGCACGTTACCTGGCATATTTTGTCAACAGCCTTGGCAACATCCCATATTCCTTTGTCACTGCCACCGACCAGTTGAAAGGCGACAATGCCATTCTTTCCGACTATGCCGCCCGACGCATGGGAGTACATATCGGTGACTCCGTTACCATGGAATACTATGTGGTCAAGGGACTGAAACGTCTGGAAACAAGAAACCACCATTTTGTGGTCAGCCAGATTGTTCCCATCAGTCAGATGGCCGACAGTCTGCTCACCGCATCGTTTCCTGGTTTGTCGAATGCAGACCGATGCACCGACTGGGACAGCGACCTGCCCATCGACATGAGCCGCATCACAAAGGCCGACGAAGACTATTGGGCACACTATCGCCAAACACCGAAAGCAATTGTCAGCCTCGATGCTGTGGGCAATGATTGGGAAGGAGAATATGGTGTTGCCACGAAAGTGGTGACCTCACCTGAATGTATGTCAAAACTCGCCCCGGAGTCCATGGGCATCAGCGTCGTACAGCCACGTGCAGCTGCTCTCCGCGCAGCGCAAAACGGCACCGACTTCGCCTCTCTTTTCCTCTCTCTTGGATTTTTCATCATCCTGGCAGCCATTTTGCTGATGCAGAACCCGTTGATGGAGATGTACCACCTGCGCAATGATGAGATTCAACTTTACAGCACATTGGGATTCAAGCGTAGCGATGTGTTCAAGAGATTGTATATTGAGGCTCTGCCAACCATCCTTATTGCCACACCCATAGGACTGGTGTTGGGCTATGCCTATGCCGCCTTGATGCTGTGGCTGATGGCCGGCATTTGGAATGGAGCGACACACACCGATGGTTTCACCATTCATGCCCAATGGACGACCTTTCTGTGGGCATGGCTTGCGGGCATTCTGATATGTCTCACGGTGCTTTGGCTAACGGTGAGGAAAGGACTGAAACAAAAGCAATACATACAGAAAAAGGAAACGAAGAACAAATGGCTTCTCATCTCACTTTTTTCTGTTACAGGCGTACTCATCATCATCAATTTCATTATTTTCCACAGCATGGTGCTCTTCATCGTTTGCGGTCTGTTGTGGATAATATGCTGCGGTTTGATTGGACAGGCTTTCATCAACCGGGAAGCAGACGACTCCCTTCAACCTCTGCCAATCATATCACACCTGAGATATTACCAACGCCAAAACCACCTGGCATTTTGGACCCTTGCATTAGGTGTTTTCGCCGTCTTTGCCGTTGGACTCAACCGCCCCGACACCAACCACCTATCTTCAAATGCCACGGGTGAATACCAACTTTTCGCAGAAAGTCATGTTCCCATACAATACGACCTCAATAATCCTGCCTCACGACGGCATCTGTCTTTGGCCGACCTCGATGATGACGCCCATTTCCTCCAGTTGGCCAAGCATACTGAGGATGAGGCCAGTTGCTGGAACCTGAACCAGGTGGCAGCACCGTCTGTGTTGGGCATGGATATAAGAGATATGGCTGACTTTGGCATCGACACCACAAAATTCGCCGACCATACGTCCTTATCCGTCGCCATCGACCATGAGGCATTGCTTTGGAGCATGATGAAAGAGACGGGCGACACACTGACCTACACCTCCAACGACGGGAGGGCAATGAAGGTAGTCATAGCCACCTCCTACCCCACTGGTGTATTCCACGGGAATGCCATCATGCCCATGGAGCAGTTTCGCTCCTTATGGCCTGGGGAAACCGGTTCCAAGGTGTTATTGGTTAAGACAAAGGAAGGAAGCCCAAATACAGCAGACCACGATTCCACCACCATGTCAGAGTCAACACTGTTGTCATCCGCCTTGAGCGACTATGGAGTAACCGTCACCAGCACGGCAGACAGGCTCCGCCGCTTTTTTGAAGTGACTGACGCATACCTGAGCATATTCATGTCGCTTGGCGGGTTGGGACTATTGCTCGGTCTCGCCAGCCTGCTCATAGTAATACGTAAAAACATAGCTGCCCGACAGCAGGAGACCGAACTGTACAAGACCCTTGGCTTCTCGACAGACTCCATAGTAAGAATGTTCCGCCGCGAACAAAGCATTGTGCCCCTCTATGCCATATTCACTGGTACTACGGGCAGCCTCATCAGCATCAGCGCCAATGCCCGGGGCGTATCCCCCTCCATCTGGTTCTTTGCCCTGGCACTGCTGCTGTTGCTCCTATTCACCACAATGGTTATTATTCAAATCAGTATAAACCCTAAAACAATCCAAAAATGAAAAAATCATTGATTATTGCAGCGCTTTTCATATGCGCTGTATGCACGGCTCAGCCGAATTCTTCCAGCGAGTGGGTTCCACAAGACAATGGTGCCAGCGTAAACGGATGGCGGGGCCCCAACAACAACGGTTCTTATCCCGACAAGGGACTTCTGGCACAATGGCCCGCCGAAGGGCCTGAAATGATATTTGAGGTGGAGGATGCCGGAAAAGGTTTCTCAAGTCCTCAAGTGGTGGGCGACCGCATCTACCTTACCGGTTTGAACGACCAGGAAGACCAAGAGGTGCTCAACTGCTACAAACTTGACGGTACAAAGGTCTACACTGTAGCCTATGGCCGCAACTGGAATCAGTCGTATCCTGAGACACGTACGACTCCGACCTACTCCGACGGAAAGTTGTACGTTATCAGCGGAATGGGCGAAATCGTATGCATCAATGCTGCAGACGGAGCCATCGTGTGGAAAGTAGATGGTGGCGAGAAATATGCTCGCAAGACCGGCAACTGGGGCACCAGCGAATGTCCTTTGGTATTCGACGACAAAGTGATTTACACCCCTTGTGGTGACCAAACCACCATGGTGGCACTCAACAAGAATACTGGTGAGGAGATATGGAAGACCCGTGCCTTGGGCGACAAGAGCGGATATGTATCTCCCATCCTCATCAAGTACAATGGCAAGCGCCAGATTGTTGGTTCCACAGCCCTCAACGCTTTCGGCGTGAACCCAGAAACAGGTGAAATGGAGTGGACTTTCGACAATTGGGGACCGAAATATACCGGTAAACAAGGCCGTTGGGACAATATTGCCCCCAACTCTGCCCTCTACCGCGATGGCAAGATTTTCTTCTGCCATGGCTACGACATCAACGGTTTCCAACTGAAGTTGGCCGATGACTTGAAGAGCGTGGAGGTGACATGGCGCACCGATGTGCTCGACACCCATCATGGTGGATACGTGCTCGTTGGAGACTACCTCTATGGCTCCAACTGGATCAACAACAATGCAGGCAACTGGTGCTGCCTTAACTGGAACACAGGTGAGACGATGTATGAGACCGCATGGCAAGGCAAGGGCAAGGGTTCAATCATCACAGCCGACAACAAGTTGATTTGTTATGACGAGCGTCGTGGCACAGTAGGACTTGTAAATGCCACTCCCGAAAAATTTGAGACGACAAGCGAATTCCGCATCACCAAAGGCAGTGGTCCATATTGGGCACATCCCTCCATCGCCAATGGCGTGCTCTATATTCGCCATGCCAATGCGTTCTACGCATACAAAATCAAGTGACAAAACACCAAACACAAACTATGCTGGACAAAAAAAGTTTCATAGGAGAATTGTCGGGTACATTCATCCTCACCCTTTTCGGCTGTGCATCGGTAGCATGCGCCATCCTTTTTGATGAATACGTCAGTATTTTCCAAATAGGATTAGTGTGGGGATTGGGTGTTACATTGGCCATCTACCTAACACGACACCTATCATGCGCCCACCTGAACCCAGCGGTTTCGGTGGCCATGGTGGTGGCGGGACGTATGAACATGAAAAAACTGCCTGCCTATCTCACAGCGCAATTTCTGGGTGCTTTCCTTGCCGGATGGATGCTCTATCTGCTGTTTGCCCCCTCGATTTCAGGATACGAGGCAACCCACGACATCTTGCGCGGTACGGAAGCGAGTGTTGACACTGCAAGAATGTTCGGAGAGTTCTACCCCAACCCTGGTGATACTGGAGCTGTAGTATCACTGTCTTTAGCCATGTTTGCTGAGGCTTTTGGCACATTCCTGTTGGCCATATTCGTTTTCTGCCTGACTGAAGGGTGCAACGTTGGTCGCCCCAGCGAACCTCTCCAACCATTGTTTATCGGATTGACGGTGGCGAGCATCATCTTCTTTATCGCGCCTTTGACACAAGCAGGTCTGAACCCAGCACGCGATGCAGGTCCACGTCTGGTGGCCTATCTCGCAGGGTGGCATTCGGCAGCCTTGCCCGATGCTGTAGGAGGATGGTTCTGGGTATATATCCTGTCCCCCATCATTGGGGGAGCCATCGCAGCCCTTCTCTTCCGTCAAATCTTTGAACCATTGATGGAATCTAAAAAAGAAGATAATCAAAAATGCTGTTGTAAAGAAAACAAGTAGACAAGCGAACAAGTGATAGCCTGTTCAAACCACTTGTCAACTAAAAAGCAATGATATGAACCGCACAAGAATCATATTGGTGGGCGGCTTTCTCGGTTCTGGGAAGACCACCCTCATCTGGAAAGTTGCCGGGCGACTGATGGCCAGCGGCAAACACGTGGGTCTTGTGACCAACGACCAGGCACCAGAATTGGTGGACAGTGAACTGCTGCGCCGACAGCAATTAAGCGTAAGCGAGGTTGCGGGCAGTTGTTTCTGCTGCAATTTCAACGGCTTTACCGAAGTTGTGAAAACCGTGCGAGATGAGGCAAAGGCCGACATCGTCATGGCTGAGCCAGTTGGCAGTTGTGCAGACCTGTCGGCAACCATTCTCCAGCCGCTGAAGAAGTACTGGAATACAGAGTTGGAAGTATCTCCATTGACCGTGCTTGCCGACCCATCACGTCTTGAATCCATACTGCACTCTGGGAAAGGAGGCCTGCATGAGGATGCAGCCTACATATTCCGCAAGCAACTGGAAGAGGCCGACATCATTGTCATCACCAAGACCGACACACTAACCCCAGAGCACCTGGCACAATTGAAGTCAGACACGAAAAATGCTTTTCCAAAGAGCTGTGTTATGTCTGTTTGTGCCTTAAGCGGTGAGGGCATTGACGAATGGCTGGAAGAAGTGACCACCAAGACCGAGGCAGGCACACGTTTGCTCGACATCGATTACGACCGTTATGCAAACGGCGAAGCCGTGCTGGGATGGCTCAACGGAACCATCAGCCTCAGTTCGCCACAACCAGAGGAGTGGGACGGTTTTTTGAACACTCTCATGCTTCAATTGAATGGTGCTTTCGAACGAGAAGCCCTGCCTGTGGGCCATGTTAAGGTCATTGCCGAGAACGGCAAGCAATATTCCATAGGCAACATCACTGGTGCCGACCGTAAACTGACCTTGCGTGAGGGTGCGGGCAAAAGCACCAACCTGAGGTTGATTATCAATGCGCGTGTGGAATGCTCGCCCGAACATCTTGACCATCTGGTGCGCGATGCCCTCATCCAAAGCATCAACGGACGTTACTATGAGAAGGTGAACGCCTGGCGCTACCTGCAACCAGGACGGCCCAACCCCACACATAGGTTTGACAGCGTGGTGAAATGAAGGTGCTGTTTGTCACTCCAGGCTCGGGCGACGGCTACTTTTGTGGCAATTGCTACCGCGACAACCTCATGGCGCAGGCTCTGCACCGAGCGGGCCATGAGGTAACTGTCATGCCACTTTACCTGCCACTCAACCACATAGGTGATTTGCAAGGGACGGCACCATTGTTCTTCCCTGCAACCACATACTATGTGGAACAGAAGACAGGCAGACGCTCGCCAAGATGGATGCGCAAACTATTCGACTCCAAGGCAGCTCTCAGCATGGCAGCCTCTTTTGCCGGAACCACTACCGCCGAGGGCATGGAGGATATGACTTTCAGCATGATTGAGGGAACCGACCCGACCTTCCTGCGGCATATCAATGAACTGATTGGGTGGATAAGGCAAGAAGGGCACCCCGACATCATCCATCTCTCATCATCACTGCTCATAGGCATTGCCAAGCACATCAATGAACAGCTCCACATTCCCATTGTTTGTTCGCTGCAAGATGAGGAGGTGTGGATAGACACCCTTGCCCCAGAATATGCCCAACGAGCATGGCAGGGCATCAGCCATGGTGCGAAGTGGATTGACCAATTTGTCACCACAAGTCATTATTATGAGAAAGAGATTCACCGCCGTCTGCCCAGTTTTCCTGCTGTCGAAGTGATTTATCCAGGAGTGGAAATCACACGTTACCAAACTGATGTATGGCCCAGTAATCCCACGATAGGCTTTTTCTACCGCATGAACGAACTTGATGGGCTTGACATCCTGACGGATGCGTTTGTCATACTGAAAGAGCGCAACAACATCCCCAACCTCAAACTCCTCATCGGCGGGGGATATATGTCGACCGACAAAGGTTTTCTCTCCAAAGTGCGGCAAACATTGCGTCCCTACATAAAGGATGTCACCATCGAAGAAGATTATTCATGGAAACGCCATGCCGACTTCTACCGTGCCATCTCTGTTCTCGCTGTTCCCCTGCGTTTCCAAGAGGGCATCGGCCTTTATCTCTGTGAGGCATTTGCTGCAGGCCGCCCCGCCGTGGAACCACAAACGGGGTCTTTTCCTGAAATCATCGGTGAGGCTGGCATCACCTACCAGCCCAACACCGCAACTGCGTTGGCTGAGGCGCTCGAGCAACTGCTTACAAACGACAAACTATTGGCTTCATGCTCATCAAGGGCGCTGCATCTCAGCAAGACACGCTACAATGACGAACTGACTGCTCAACAACTATTGAAAACATACAATGCAATCCTCGAAAGAGGGAAAAACAGATTACAAATATGAAACATTCTTTATTATTTATCTTGCTGGCATCTTTCGCTATAGGCATCAATGCCCAACAAGTCACATTCAGAGGTGTCAATCATTGTGGCATCTTTCCCAACGAGAAAAACCTTTTGAAGGAATGGCCCGCGGAAGGTCCCCAAAAACTGTGGGTTGTGAACGACGCAGGCAAGGGCAACTCCAGCGCATTAGTCAGTGACGGATTCATTTACACGGCAGGCCTTACCGAAGACGAGCAGCAAGAGCAGTTGACCTGTTACAAACTGGACGGCACAAAGGTATGGCAAGTCACCTATGGGCGAGCATGGACCAAGTCTTTTCAAGAGACACGCTCCACCCCTGTCATCGACGATGACCGTCTTTATATGGTCAGCAACATGGGCGAACTGGTCTGCCTCAACCGGGCTGACGGGAAGAAACTTTGGTCGGTGGATTATTGGAACAAATATGGTCTTACCCCCAACGACCAGGGCATCTGCGAACATCCTTTGATAGATGGCAACAAGGTCATCGTGACCACTTGCGGCAAAGACATCTGCATGGCGGCTTTCGACAAGCTGACAGGTGAGGTGATATGGGAGACCAAGGGTTTTGGCGACAATGCCACTTATTGCACCTCACGCATTGTTGAGTGGAAAGGTCACAGGCAAGTCATAGGGGGGACAGAAATGCATATCTTCGGCGTGGATCCCGAAACAGGCGCGATGAAATGGAGCGACGACCGATGGGTACCCGAACTTGAAGTGAAGAAATGGCTGAATGCCATGATCAATTGTCCGGTTTTCTACAAGGGCAAGCTCTTGGTGAGTTTGGGCGACGGCCATGGCTGTACGATGTATGAGATGGCCGACGACCTCTCCTCAGTCAAATTTCTTTGGAAGAACAAGGAAATCGACTTCTACATGGGTGGAATGATTGAGATTGACGGTGTGGTCTATGGAAGTACAGGCGACAAGCACAAATGGGCAGCAATTGACATCGAGACAGGCAAAGTGCTCTACCACCAGCCCTGGGCGGGAGGCAAAGGACGAGGTTCGCTCATCGTAGCCGACAATATGTTCTATATGTTTGACGAACGCCGTGGCACTATGGGCCTTGCCCGCATCAACCCCGAAAAGTTAGACATCGTGAGTGAGTTCCGTATCACTGATGGATCGGGAGCCTGTTTCTCACATCCTACCATATTTGATGGTGTCCTTTATGTGCGACACGGAACGGCTCTCATTGCATACAATCTCAAGGAATAATTCAAGGCAGCTTCCCCAAAGGGTCTTATGGGCGGACAACCTTAAAGTCCGACAGTGTATAACTGCCATCCTCATTTAAGGTCAGGCTGGCCGACAACGTAGGCATATCATCATAGGTCAGTACGAGACCGGTGGTAAATTTCACGCCAGGCACGAAACATACACGGGGATGACCATTGTCAAGGTCGTAACTGATTTGTTCGCCTATCCAAACTGGCTGCTCAGCGTCCAGACCACCCATGTCTGTTACTGTGTTTTTAGCGGATGCTATTTCCACTCCGTTTGCATAAAATGTGATTTGCTCTCCTTTCACCGAGTAACTTAGATGCTTGATGATTGTTTGCTGCATCTGATAGGGTTCGATGACAGTCACGATGCGGGCACTGTCGTCAGCAGTTCCAAACTGCATCTTGTAGAGCTGTTCCACGTTTGTCCCTGTTCCCTCCATGACGCACGAAGTGAGCCAAAGACTGTTTGATGCAGCATCGAAGAAAGCCCGTGGCTGCCGGTTGTTGCGGATGTCGTGAAACGAAGTGGAAGTGGCATTTTTGGAAATCATCACACCATAACCCTCAGTAGAGGCACCACCATCCAGTTCACTAATGCCCGACACACAGACATTGTTTGAAGAGTCATTCAGAATATCAAAGGTATGCACTTTGACTGTTGTGGCATAAGCTTTTTCCACCTGTTCCGGCATTTTGTTGACAACAGGCTCCTCAAGTACACCATTTACTTTCATCAATGCAACTCCATCATAACAAGATGCCAACAGTCCCATGCCGCAAGTCATAAGGATGGCGGCATACATCCGTAGTCTTTTTCTGAACATATTCTATTGATTTTTTAAATTGCGCCACAAAAGTACAAAATAAAATGGATGAGACATAAGAATGGTCTATTCTTTCTTATCATCCTCTTCCTTATCATCCTCTTCCCCGTATTGGTCAAGAGCTTGCCTCAACTTGTCACGCATATAATTCACCGCACTCTTAGGATAGATGACCCTGATACCTGGTCCATATGTCATGAAGACCGAATACATCTCTATGTTGATGACCACATCAATCCTGAAGATGCAACTGCCGTCTTCAGGATTTTCTCTTATTAGACGTTGGGAGCGATGAATCGGTTTGGTCATTACATATTTGCTCTGCTCACGACTTGCCCAAAATTTGATACGCCGTGGAGTGTTTCTGATATTCTTACTCACCCCTATCACGTCATCGAAAAAGTGCTCTGGATCGAAATCGGGATTCTCGCGGAATGGCACATCTATCGGTTGGACACTTTGAATGCGGTCGAGAGCGAGATTGTATAGCAAGAGGTTGCTTGCCTTCGAGCCGAACAGGAACCAGCGGTTGCGGAACTCTTTCAGCAGATATGGGCAGATGATAAACTCTGTGGGATGGCGTGCCGTGAACGACTGATACAAGATGCGCAGTGTCTGCTTGCGTGCAATGTAGTTGTACAGGGGGTTCAACAAACGAATGCCCTTCAAATCAGGTACACTGTCAAAATGGATGATGGGTTTTCGGTTGTTGCGGCTGATGGCCAACTTGTCCTGCAAGCGTCTCACCACATCCGCCATCTCGGAGAACTGTTCGAAGTCTTCCAACTGACGGAGCATATCGACCGCCTCTTGCATCACCTCATAGTCGTTTTGCGACATCGGCATGTCCATGATGGAGTAATCCGCATCGGCATAGCGGTAGTATTTATGGTCATAGACCTCGATAGGAGCGTTATATCCGAGCTTGTCGGAGCGCATCATCTGGATGTCGCCCTGCACGGTGCGGACAGAAACACCCTTGCTGATACCCTCCATATCATACAGTGCCTCTGAGCAGGCATCTACGAGGTCTTCGAGTGTCCAACGGCGGTAACGTTTGCGAAGACAGTTGTCAATGGTCTTGTAGCGTATCAACGCATTCTTGTTTGCTGGCATGGTCGTTTGCTTTTATGATTGTATTGATAAGTTCTGCATATATTACATTCTGAATTGCTTTTTGCGAATCTCTATCATCAGGTCATTGACAAAGTCCGTGTCAATCTTCTCACGGATGGTGGACTGCTCCATCTGTTGGTTCATGCGTTCCTTGTCACGTTCCAGCATCTCGATGATTTCGTCATACTCGAACTTGTGGTTGCGGACATCCATCAGGAACTGCCTGTCCTCTGTGCGCTGCAGAATCACTCCCCTACCCTCCGCAATCTCCGCTGCCATGTGCATCAGCCGGAAGCAGTGCATCATGTTCTTCGAGTCGTAGTTCTTGTCGAGATTCGACTCATAGCGTTTCGGGTTGCGGTTGCTCACCCACTCCTGATATTCGGCATACTGACGGCAATGGGTGGAATATCCACTCTGGTTGTAGGAGATGAAGCACATCGGACGGGTGTGCTTGTCGTCGATGGAGGAAAGCCGTATCTCATCGGCCTTGGCATCTTTCTTGATGACACCACGATAGCCTATCGGCACCATCAGCGACAGCCTTTCGATGACAGCGACCCTTTCCGCTTCTCCATAATACTCTTGGCAGAAAGATAAAAACCGCTCGTCTTCTCTCCAGTCCGGACAAGAGGCAGTGTGCGCCCCAAAGTCATAATACACGCCATAGATGTCGTGCATGTTGGGCACGTTGACTAGACCGCAAAACTCCTGATGCAGGCTGCGGTTGTCGAGCCAGTCGCTGAACTTCGTGCTGCCCTGCCCCTTGAAAGTATAGATGAAATCGTATGCGGTCAGGCGCTCGGTCACGGGGTTGACAATCTTCTTGTTCAGTCCCCTCGCCTTCTCTATCTGCGACTTGGCATAGCCGAAGAAAGGATTGAAGCACTGCTTGCTGATGAACTGTTCGCGTTGGTCGATGACCATCTGCATGATGGGGTGGATGTCACCGATTACCTTTTCTTTGGGCACAAACAAGCTCTCCAACACCGTGGGGTTGGATTTCAGGAGCAGACGGACCAGTTCCCCTATCTCATACCATGTGTTGTCGTGACGGCTGTCAGTCACTTGGGGCTTGTAGCCGAAGCAACCGAAGAGTTCGTCAAGAGTGCATACATAGACACCGCTGGTGTCGATGTCACTGTCCTCATTGTTGAGACCGTATAGGTGGCTGCCACGGATATACTCATAAAGCAGCCTGCCGTCCTGACGGATAACATCAAAATTGTTCATCTCAATTACCTTTGTATTCAATGCAAAAGCAAAGGTAGTCAATTTCTACGCAATCTATTTGCGTAGAAATCAGATAATTTGGTTTTTTCGCTGATTTTTCACGAATTTACGCTTCACTACGCAAAAATGTTGCGTAGAATGGTTGTAACTTTGCATCGCGGTCTGGAAACAAACAGACACGTTTAGGAAATTGAGCTACTAGCCCCACCAATTTTATTAAAGATGTATAACCATTAAAACAAAAAGACAATGGAAGTCAAGATGATCAACGACCGTCCAGTGATGATATGGACGGACAACGTCGAGGAAACAGCCATGCGTCAGATTGAGAATCTGACCACGCTGCCCTTCCTCTTCCATCACCTTGCCATCATGCCCGACGTGCATGCTGGCATGGGAATGCCTATCGGTGGTGTGCTGGCATGCGAAGATGCCGTGATACCCAACGCCGTGGGCGTAGACATCGGATGCGGCATGTGCGCCGTGAAGACCAACTGGAAGGTGAGCGACATCTCCACCGAGGTGCTGCGCAAGCAAATCATGAGGGGTATCCGCAAGCGTATCCCACTGGGGATGGACCACCACAAAGAGGCGCAGGATGAGAAATACCTGCCCGAAGGCCATGACATCGACGCTATGGTGATTGTGAAGCGTCGCCAAAACGCCATCACAAAAGAGGTGGGAACCTTGGGTGGTGGCAACCACTTCATCGAGTTGCAGAAAGACGAGGACGACAATCTCTGGATTATGATTCACTCAGGCTCGCGCAACTTGGGCAAGATGGTGGGCGACCATTACAACAAACTTGCCGCCAAGCTCAACGCACAGTGGCATTCCGTGGTGTCGCCCGACATCCGTCTACCTTTCCTTGCTCGTGAGACAAAAGAGTTCGCCATGTACTGGAATGAGATGAAATACTGCATCGACTTTGCCCTCTGCAACCGCCGTCTTATGATGGAGCGCATCGAGGAAGTTATCACAGATGCACTGCCAGGCATTGATTTCGAGCCGATGATCAACATTGCCCACAATTATGCTGCTTGGGAGAACCACTTCGGGAAGAACGTCATTGTTCACCGTAAGGGGGCAACCCTCGCCCGCGAGGGAGTCATCGGCATCATCCCTGGTTCGCAGGGCACGGCGTCCTACATTGTTGAAGGTCTCGGCAATCCCGACTCCTTCTGCTCCTGCTCGCATGGTGCCGGTCGTGTGTTGTCGCGCACTGCAGCCATCAAAACACTCGACATGGCAACAGAGGTAGCCCAGCTGGAAGCCAAGGGCATCGTCCACGCCATCCGCAGTCAGGAAGACATGCAGGAAGCATCGGGTGCCTACAAGGACATCGAAACGGTCATCGCCAACGAGGCCGACTTGGTAAAGGTAAGGACCCGACTGCTCCCCGTGGCCGTCATCAAAGGATAATGCAAGAAGGTGTCAAAAAGAAAATCTTGTGCGCCAGCTGCTCCCCTCTCTTTCAAGGGAGGGACGGAGGTAGGGCATGTAACTAATTGAGATTCATAAGAATAGCTCCCCACCCCTTACTCCTCCCCAACTGGGGAGGGGAGCTCCATTCGGCTCAAGGCATGAGGGTGTGTCAAAATGTAAAAATTGAC
>JAGCXX010000271.1 GCA_017961115.1 Prevotella sp.
CAACACATCCGTCATCGAGGTACATCTGTCCGAAGCGTGCGAAATCCATTGCCGTGGCGTAGAGGTACGACGAGCCCAAAGGAGTGCCGCTCATGTCCTGCTCGAAGACGGCACCGAAGATGCCGAGCGGAGCAAAGAGCCGCGAGTGCATATAGCGGAGGAACACCTCATCGGATGAAAAGCGGCTGCGCAGATAGCGCATCACGATGTTTGAGCTGCCGCTGGAGTATTGCCAGTATGTGCCAGGTTCGTGCTCAAGAGGTTTTGAGAGTGCGAAGAGGCCCATGTCGCTTTCGCAGTGGAGCATGATGTTGACGTCGGAACGTGCGCCATAGTCCTCGTTCCACTCCAGTCCGCTCTGCATCTGCATCAGGTCATGGATGGTGATGGCTTTGCGTCCGTCGCCCCGCCACTCGGGAATGTCCATTGGGGCATGGATGTCAAGAAGACTGTCTTTAACCATAATGCCGATGAGCGCATTGACAAAACTCTTCGCCATGCTCCAGCTGAGGAGCTTTGTGTCGGGACCTATGCCCTCGTCATAACACTCCGCCACCACCCCACCCTTGTGCAAAACCACGAAAGCAAAGGGATGGCCGTGATAGGCACGCTTGCTGACAAAAGCCTTAGCGATAGGGGCAAGTCTTTCCGCGACGGCGGAGTCGCCCTTAGACAGTTGAGCCTTGGAGGTGGAATCTTGTTCCGCACGCTCTTCGCAAAGCACACCGGCTGGGAAGCGCTGTTTCCTCAACCAATCGGCGGTGGCTCCATGCAGCAATGTTACGCCGTAGCCCTCGCGGTAGACAGCTGTAGATTTGCCCCATAGGAAGCGACTGGTGACAGTCTTGTTCTCATAGTCCACTGTGTTGCTTGTGAAGCGAATGAAGGAGAAGTGCAAGTCAAGTGCCTCAACATCTTTCGCCTTGCGACCCGAAACGAACACTGCCGAAGCCAGATTCTTCGCAGCATAGCCCGTAATGATAGGCATCAGACTGTTTAGGTAAATGCATCCTCCAAGAATGACAAGAAGGAGTGCAATGGCAACATAGCGTAAGAACCTTTTCATAGATAAATAGTTTGTATAAGCCCACGCCCCAAAGGATTTCCAAGCTTATCTGATGAATATCTTGTTGTTTTGGATATATTTGCCCTTGCGGCGGTTCAAAATTACTAATTTATCGTGGTATATCATACAAGTATTCACTTATAATTAACACAAATTAAAAGACTCAATCAGTGCGTTATCTTTTTCAGTGTCCCTGTTTTCTGTATGGAATAAAAAAAGCTGATGAGCGCAGTAATACGCCCACCAGCTAACCAGAGATTTGGAACAATGCTGATTTTATTTCATCTTGGCTAACAATTCAGGTTTCATCACCGGCATCGCGCCGTTTTGCGTACATACGAAGGCAGACACCTCCACGGCCAACTTATGCGCCTCAGCCACAGGCTTTCCGCTCAGGATGGCGGCGCAGAACGAACCAGTGAACGAATCACCGGCCCCCACGGTATCGGCCACCTCCACTTTGGGAGTCTGCTGGAATGACATCTGACCAGGGGTGAAGACATAGGAACCATTGGTGCCGCAAGTGAGGACCAACATGTCGAGATTGTACTTGCCCAGGATGAGCCAGCACTTGTTCTCGATGTCCAGTCCTGGATAGCCGAACATACGACCGATAAGCACCAGTTCCTCATCGTTGATTTTGAGGATGTTGCAACGGAGCAACGATTCCTTGATGACCTCTTTGGTGTAGAACTGCTGACGCAGATTGATGTCGAATATTTTCACACAGTCGGCAGGCGTGGCGTCAAGGAACTTCTGGATGGTCTCGCGGCTCACCACGTTGCGCTGAGCTAAGGAGCCGAAGCATACGGCACGGCAATTGCGGGCAATGGCAGCGATGTCATCGTCGAAGGGAATGTTGTCCCAGGCCACGTTTTCCTTGATATCATATGTGGGGATGCCCTGCTCATCGAGTTGCACCTGAACGGTTCCTGTCGGATATGGCACGCGTGGCAACAAATCATTTAGTCCATGCTCTTTCAGGGCCTCAACAGTCTCATCGCCCAATTTGTCGTTGCCCAATGCGCTCACTGCAATGGTATTGTCGCTACCTAAGAACTGTCCTGCATGATAGGCGAAGTTGGCAGGAGCGCCGCCAAGTTTCTTTCCTTCAGGAAGTACATCCCACAGGACTTCTCCGAGTCCTACTACATAACGTTTCTGATTCATAATCTATAGGATTAGTGTTTGACTTGAAATTCAATGTTTGACTTGAGGAATATAGGTAAAGAGGTAGATGACACCTATCGCCATCACTGCAACAGCACCGGCCTGCCCCATGGCGTCGCTCATGAATCCCATGATGAGTGGGAATATCGTACCACCGAAAAGGCCCATAATCATCAGTCCGCTCACCTCATTCTGCTTTTCAGGCACAGAGAGCAAAGCCTCAGAGAATGCCATCGAGAAGATATTGGAGTTGCCATAGCCAACCAATGCGATGGCCACATACAGCATCATCTTCGACTGTCCGCCGAACATCAGTGCCATGCTGGCCGCCATCAGCAAGACGCTGAAGATGAAGAACCAGCGAGTCTTCATCACTCTCAAGAAGAAAGACCCCGTAAGCGCACCTACGGTACGGAAGATGAAATAGAGCGAAGTGGCGAAAGCCGCCTCATTGAGCGTCATGCCTACGCGCTCCATAAGCAGTTTCGGAGCAGTGGTGTTGGTGCCCACATCAATACCCACATGGCACATGATGGCGAGGAATGAGAGCAACACGATGGGTTTGCTCAAGAGTTTGATACAGTCCATGAACGACGAAGACTTCCCTTCGCTCAACTCCTCTTTGATAGGAGTGAGCCAGAGAATCAGCGCTGCCAGCACACCAACTACAAGATAGATGAGGAAGAGCACGCGCCAGTCGTATCCCAGCGAAGGAATGACCTTGGTGGCACCCCACATAGCCAGGTAGGGAGCGAGGAAAGATGCGATGGCCTTGACAAATTGTCCGAAGGTAAGCGTTGAAGCCAGGTTCTTGTCACCAATGATGAGCATGGCCAGCGGATTGATGCTGGTCTGCATCAGAGCGTTGCCGATACCGAGGAGCGAGAAAGCCACCAGCATCACGCCAAAACTGTTGCCGAAAAGGGGTATCAGCAGAGAGATGACCGTGACGATGAGCGACAGCAGCACAGTGTTCTTACGTCCTATCTTGTTCATCAGCATCCCAGTGGGAACACTGAAGATGAGGAACCAGAAGAATACCAACGAAGGGAATATGTTGGCTACAGAGTCCGTGAGTCCCAGGTCTTCCTTGACATAGTTGGAGGCAATGCCCACGAGGTCGACGAAGCCCATGCAGAAGAAGCAGAGCATCACGGGAATGAGATAGATGGATTTATTTTGCTTGCTCATTGTTATGATTTTTATTGTTTGAGTAGTAGAAGAGGTTTTGTTAGAATCCTGTCTGTTGATAGACAGAGGCTTTTCCGCCCTTGACAGTCACCTTGTTGTAGGGTTCGGAGGGGAAGACAAGGTTGGTCATCGCCATGCGTCCTTCGGCATCGAAGACCTCGATGCTGCAGCGGTCGATGAAAATCCTCAATTGTTTGATATTGCCATAGACAGGAGCCGTGGTTTCGGCAGGGAATGCCTCGCTGAAACTGGTGTCACCACTATTTTTGCGGTTCATGGAGAAGGTATTGGCTGCTTTATCATAACGCATCTCCACCTGCTCACCAGCGGAATTGGACAATGTCAGGGTCATCTGCCCTTTGACATCCACCACAATCTCACATGCCTCAGTGGGTTTGGCTATTTTCTTGCCACGAAGTGCGAGCAACTCCTTCGACGGGGTGACTCCACAGTAGGTCTGTCCTTTATAATCAAATAGGTCGAGGTCGCGTGGCACGCTGTTGGCAGAGCGGAACTGTTTGGTGGGCACCTCATTGGCATACTGCCAGTTGGACATCCATGCCAGAGCCACCCTGCGCCCATCGGGTGCGTTGTCGAAGGTGACAGTAGCGTAATGGTCTTTTCCATAGTCCATCCAACGGGTATCCTTATGGTCGCAGGTGAAGGTATGACCGTCGAAATCACCCACGAAATACTGTGTGGCACTTCCGCCAAAGGGTCCGCCGGGATTGATATTGCAGATGAGCATCCATTTCTGGCGGTCGGTGCCACGCACTTGGAGTTTCATCAAGTCGGGGCACTCCCAGACGCCGTCGTGATTGCCATAGCCTTTGCCGAAAGAACTTTCATATTTCCAGTTTTTCAAGTCTTTCGATGAAAAGATACGCATCTCCTGCCCTACTGCCAATACAAGGTTCCAAGCCTGCTGTTCTGGGTTCCAGAAAGCCTTCGGGTCACGGAAGTCAGGTTCATTGGAGGTGAGGATGGGGTTATCGGCCTCTTTGACAAGCGTCATGCCGTTGTCTTTTGAGACAGCCATCGACTGCACCTGATTGTGCCCTGCCGAGGTATAGAATGCCACCACACGGTCGTTTTTCTTGTCGACGACACACGACCCACTGAAGATAGCCCCCAGTGCATCAGGTTCTATGGCAGTGGGTTGGGCTTCCCAATGAATAAGGTCGCGGCTTGTGGAGTGTCCCCATGTCATGTTCTCCCATTGAGAGCCATAGGGATTCCACTGATAATAAAGATGCCACACACCATCCTTGTAGAACATGCCGTTCGGGTCGTTCATCCACCCATATTTCGGAGTATGGTGATATAATGGGCGGAATCTCTCGCTGTTGGTGGTGTCAAAGGTGTTCGTCTGGCGCATATCCCTCCAGCACAGGAAATCCTTGATGGCTCCTGTGGCTCTGCGGTCGCCATGGAACGTGATGTCGAGCAACAAGGACTTGCCCCCAAACCTCTTTATGTTGAGAGGCACGTAATAATCCACCTTGTCGACTGCCAGTTTCACGTTGAGCGACTGTCTCACTTGGTTGTCCACCACTACATCGAGGTGTGCATTTTCTACTTTCTCCTGCACAGGCAACAGCATATATTGTCCTTCTACCACCACACGCTGCATGGCATGGTTGTCATCAAGGATTTGGGGCGACTGTGCATCGGCGGCCACTGTCATCAACAAGGCAGCCACAAGGGTTGTTGTTTTCCTTATTATGCTCATAATCATTATTTTAACTTATTTATCATTCTCATTAAAAAGTTACCCTGAGCACAATCTCTTACCTAACCTAATCTAACCTAAAAACCAGGCTTTATGCTTTATCTTTGTCTGTTCTAAGTGAATATCTGGTGCAAAGATACGTTATTTCATCATACACCATGATAAAACTTGTTTCAATCTATAGAAGAAATCGTTCAAGCAACACTTTTTTCGTTGCCACACTATTTCCACACACTTTTGAGTTGACGTACCTGAGCTTCGTAAGTGCCACCCGACACTGATAGGGTGTTGTATATGGTCTGCGGGAACACCAGGTTGGTCATCGACATACTGCCGTCGCTTGTGAGCAACTCCACCGATGACTGGTCGACAAAGAAGTCGAGTGTGACCGAAGCCCCAACCGTATTGAGAGGAGCCTGCATGGATGGAATAGAGAAAGAACCAGAGAAACGTGTCTGTCCCGATTGTGCATTGCGATAGGCTATGGCAGAACGTGTGGAAGCATTGACATCCACAACGAATTTTTCATCCTGACTGTTGCCCAATGTGATGGTGCTGTTATGGTCGAGGCTGACGGTGACACGCAACTGATAGGCGTCACCCACATCCAATTTGGCGGTGGCAGGCTGCCATGAACCAGCAATTTGGTCAATCTCACTCACTACAGCACATGTGAGCAATGGTTTGCCCTCTCTTTCTACGAGTCTCAGTTCACGGGGCAGCGTCATGGCAGAACGCCAAGGCTCACAAGGCACGGCACCTGCATACTGCCAATTGTTCATCCATCCGATAAGCAGACGGCGGTCACCAGTATTGCTCCAGGTCACACCGGCATAGTTGTCCATGCCGTAATCAAGCCAAAGCGGATAACTGAGGTCATCGGGGATGAATGTGGTACCATCAAACTGTCCTACGAAATACATCGTACCTGAACCCAAGATGGGACCACCAGGATTGACGCTTACGATGAGCACCCATTTCTTTTGCCCGTTGTAGTCGAAAGAGATGAGGTCGGGGCATTCCCACTGCAAGCTTGGCCTACCAGCAAGAGGTATGAAGAAATTGCTAAGGAAAGACCAGTTTTTCAGGTCGGTGGAAGAGTAGAAATCAATACCCATTTTCCATCCCTTGGCAAGAGCCATCACCCACTTTTTCGACTCCTCATGCCAGAACACTTTGGGGTCGCGCAGATTGTCGTCATTGTTGGCGATGACGGGATTTTGGGCATAGCGGGTGAAGGTCTTTCCCCCATCAGTGCTGTAGGCCACCGATTGTTGCTGAGCGCCACTTGCAGATGTGTAGATAGCCACCAAAGCGTTGGCACCAAACCCTGCTGTGTTGTTCTTATCGATGACTGCCGAACCAGAGAAGACATCACCCAACTCATCACGGGTCAAGGCAACTGACTGCTCCGTCCAATGCAGCATGTCTTTGGATATGGCATGTCCCCACGACATGTTTCCCCAGTCGTTGCCCTGTGGATTGTACTGATAGAAGAGATGGTAAGTGCCATCGGCATATACCATACCATTGGGGTCGTTCATCCAATTGCGATTCGGTGTGAAGTGAATCTGAGGACGGTAGTGCTCATTGCGGCTGCTCGTCGTAGGAGGCTGAGGGTTGTCAATGGGCCGTTCCTCCTCAGGGTCGTCGATAAGAGGATTGTAGTCAGGCTTATAATCGTCATCTTTTGAACATCCTGCGATGATAGCCACCAGAACGATGGCTACCATCAAAGGATGCATGAAATAAAACTTTTTCATTATTAACCAGGCAAAAGCTTTATCTTGTCTTCAGGTATTCCAAAGAATTCTTGGCGAGAGTAAGGACATTATTCTGGTAAATGTTGTTCTTCGGATGGGCGCTCTTGTCGGGTGTGCCATCAGTATTCTTCATAGAGAACTCGCAGCCACCATTGCCGATGCAGAGAACAGTACCCTTGAACTCTGTGTTGCCCTGCTGTGCCTCAAACACGTTGAGCTGGCTGACCCAATCAATCTGTGAGTCCCAAGTGCCAAGCGGATAGATGCCAAAGGTCTGGGTGACCTGTGCATAGCAACTTTCCTCCTGATTGCCGATACCAGTGTACAATGACGGCAGGTTGAAGAAGAGGCAGTTGTGGTCCTCGGTCCAGCCCGGTCCCTTGAAGGCGATGAGCTTGGTCCGGTCGTTAGACTCCACCTCAAGTCCCTTGTAGATGGGGTGTGAGGAATGATCCTTTGAGAATCGTCCGCCGGGGTTGAGCTGCACTGCCATCTTCCACACATCGTTGTTGATATTGCCTGCTCCCGTTCCGATAGCATGGTCGTTGGCTTTCATGTCGTCGAGATTGAGGCGTCCGAGATGTCCGATGTAGGTAGTGGCATGGCTCCAGAGCAAGATACTTCCGCCATCTTTGTACCACTGCTTGATTATCGGGGTGGCGTCTGCCACTACCTCGGGAACACTCCAAACAGCATCCTCACCTACTCCCTCAAGGTCGCGCAACCAGAAGAGCACACGGAAAGGCTCCACGTCGCTTGCCTGTTTCACATCGCCAAAATAGACATACTCCGCAGTGGGATAAGTTTCATGCAGCCACAGCCATGCCGAAGCCTCATCGTCGTCACCATCCTTGATGAGCTGCTCAGGTGTGGGATAGATGCTCAGGAAACCGATGGCAGTCTTGCCGATGCGAAGCGATGCACTGGTGGCAAGTGCCGAACCCTTCTCATTCACTGCTGTGAGGCTCACCTCCCAGACATCTCCCGTCTGTACGTCGCTGATAGTATAGCTTGTGGCGGAACCAGAGAGCGTCTCATTGATGGTGCGCTTGCCGTTGGTGGCCGTGAACTTGATACTTGTGGCATCAGTGGCTTTGTTCCACTCTACCAGGGCGTCGTATCCACCGGTTTTGTCAACCTGGCTCATCTGCAGTCCGCTGATGCTGGTAGCACCCTCACGTATGTAGCTTTTCACCACACCATTCGAGAAATTGGTGCCATCAGTCAATTTGAACACATATTCGAAAGGCACGTTGGTAGGCACATTGGTCTGTGTGTAACTTGTGCCCGAGACAATCTCGTTTGAGGAGAGCGTACCATTGCGGTAGGTAGTCACCTGCATCTGTCCATTCTGTGAAGGCCAGGTCCAAGTGTAGTTGTCGCCATTGAGCGCACCAGTGATCTGGCTGGCGTCGGGTGCTACGAGCACCATTGCCTCGCGCTCAAAGTCCTTATCCTGACACGATGTCATCATCATGCCCACAATGCATTGACAAATAATCAATGAAATATTTATCAGCGCCTGTCTGTTTATCTTCGTAGTCATAATAATCGATGGTTAAAGTTATTATTCTAATAGCCTTTGTTCTGAGTATAGAGTCCAGGCACATAGAAGAGCTGGATATAAGGAATGGGGAAGTACTCGTTCTTGCCCGGTGTGTAATGGGCATCTTTATAATACTGAGCGTATGCCTGTCCGTCGTATACGCTGTTCTGCTCTGTTTCGAAGAACTTGTTGAGAGTTTGCGAGGCAATACCCCAGCGGCGAAGGTCGAAATAGCGTCCGTTCTCCATGGCCAGTTCGAGACGGCGCTCCCACTGCAAGCACTTGCGGGCCTGTTCCTTGGACTGGAAATAGCTGGCAGGATAGAGAGCGATGTCGCACTGGTCGGCGGCATATTGGATATGCTTGGCCACTGAGTTCTTCGCACGTTGGCGGACATTGTTGATGATGGTGCGAGCCTCCTCAAGGGAACCGGTCTCGATGAGAGCCTCAGCACGCATGAGCATCACATCAGTATAACGGAGCACATAGTCGTTCATAGCGAAAGCCTGCCAGGGATTGTCGAATGTCTCACCCTTGGAACGCTGCGGCACTTCCTTCAGTGAAGCATAATAGCCATATGTATTGGGGGTGCGCGAGTTGTCCTTGGTCATGGTGAATTCAGTCTCATACTTGTAGGGGAAGGTAGGCAAGCCTACGGTGTGGAAGAGACGGGGATCCCATTTCTGGGCAGTGGGCACACCATTTATGGGATAGGCGATTTCGTTGTTGTAGTCGTCGAACATAGGCAGACCATCTTTTGTCTTGAACGCATTGACAAGGTTCTGCGACGGTTTGTGGAAATCCCATCCACACGACCATATACCCCAGCAACCATTAAGCATGTTGCTCCAATTGCCACGTCCGTAAAGGGTATTGTCGTCCTGATAGTCGGAGTGCTGCACGGCGAAGATGCTCTCCTTCGAGTTCTTGTATTCGGGCAGGAAGATATCACCGAAATCCTCCAGATAGCCGTAATTAGACTGTTGCACCTCCTGGGTGTATTTCAGCACTTCCTGCATATACTGATTGTTGATGTGTGAGACACCAGTGTTTGCCTCATAGCCATCACCCCACGCCATGGTGAGATAGCACTTGGCCAAGTAAGCGGCGGCAGCAATCTTGTTGGCCCTTCCACCATCGGCCTGAGTTACCGGAAGCACATCGTAAGCAGCTTTGAAATCAGCTACAATCTTATCCATCAGTTCTGCATGTGAGAACGCATTGTTGGGGGTCTGCTCCTCTGTATGGTTGCGATAGACCTCCTCGTCGACCCAAGGCACTTGATTCCAGAGTTGCACGAGTTTGAAATAGAAATGTGCGCGGAGGAATCTCACCTCACCCTCTCTGACGGCACGTGTGGCAGCTCCGAGTTTCTCGTCGCCATATTCACTGAGCGACACCAGTGCGCGGTTGCAGCGGCTGATGGAGCAATAAAGATGATACCACATCTCATCCATGTGGTCGGGAGTAGAAGCTGTAAGCGTCGACCACACCTCGAACGGGTGGTAGTTGGTATCCGTGGTTCCCGACCCGCCTTTCAGTGCGTCATCACTGGTGAGGTCGCCGTATGGCCACAGGTTGAATGGATAGGTATACCAGTCATCGCCAAGTTTGGCGTATGCCGATGTCACCATCTCGTTGGGCTGGCTCATAGCAAGATCCTCGCTGATGACACCCTTTGGCTCAACGTCGATGAAATCGTTGCAAGAAGTCAGCGTACCGCAGAGCAGGAGTCCTGCACAGATTGCTCGATATATTGCTTTCATAATTGATTTCCTTTATATAGTGATTAGAACGTTGTTTGAATTCCGAATGAGAACGAGGTGCTGTTAGGATAAGCCCAGTTGGGGTTCTCGGGGTCAGAGCAGGTCAGACTTCCACTCTTGATGGTGAGAAGATTGTGACCTGAGAAATAGATGCGTGCGCTGCTCATCTTGAGTTTCTCGATGAATGCGGTGGGCAAATTGTATCCTATCTGCACCTGGCGCAGTTTCGCATAGGAACCATTCTCCACGAAATAGCTGCTTGCTCTGCCTTCATTGCCAGTGTTGTTGGTGGTGAGAGCTGGAATGGTGGAGCCAGTGTTGTCGGTGGTCCAAGCACCAAGCATACGGTTGCCTTTGTTGGAGCCAGCATCGGTGATGCTGTAGAAGTCGGTCTGGAATTTCTGGTTGTTGTAGACATCAACACCAGCGACTCCTTGCCAGAACATTGAGAAATCAAAGTTCTTGTAACTCAGGTCTGCATTGAGACCCCATGAGAAATCGGGTACAGGATTGAATATCCAAGTCTGGTCGTGTTCATTGATTACACCGTTTCCGTCGAGGTCGGCGTATTTCAGTCCGCCCACACGGGCATTCTCCTGTCCGCTTCCCAACACTTCTTCGCGGTTCTGGAAGAGTCCGTCAACCACATATCCCACGATTGAGCCATATGGTTTCTTGGCTTCCACGAGATTTTCTTTGGAGGTATGCACATAGGAACCTGTGGTGGTCTCCGGCAGATAAGTCACCTTGTTGCGGAAGAAGTCGAGGTTGCCATTGATGTTGTATCTCAGTCCGTAGGAAGTGGTGCGGCGATAGCCGGCGGCGAACTCCATACCCCAGTTCTGCAGACTTGGTCCATTGAGCCAAGAGGCACCACCCTCACCCATCGAACCGAGATATGCAGGATTGATAAGCATGTCTTTCACCTTCTTGACGTAGGCATCGATGCTGCCATAGAAAGAGCTGCGGAAGAGGTTGAAGTCAATACCGAAGTTCCATTGTGTGGTGGTTTCCCACTTCAGGTCGTTGTTCTGAGCCTGAGTGGCACGGTATCCTGAGGGGAAGATGCCAGAACCAGCCAGTGCGAGGTCGTAAGCAGTCGACTCATTGCGTCCGCCTCCGTAAGTGGCTGCATAGAGTCCGTAGCGTGCATAGTTGGAGATGGCCTGGTTACCGGTTGCACCCCAAGAGGCACGAAGCTTCATGTCGCTTATCCATTCCTGGTTGAGATGCTGAGACACACGGTATCCGAGTGTGAAAGCGGGGAAGGTACCATAGCGGTTGTTCTGTCCGAAGCGTGAGGAACCGTCGCGGCGTATGGTGAACGAAGCGAGCACCAAGTCTTTGAAGTTGTAGTTTGCCTTACCGAAGAGAGACACAAGATTGTAACCTTCCTCGATACCTGAGGCACGCTGTGTTCCTGTAGCGGCGTTTGGCCACATATAGTTATAGTTCTCGATGGCATACATCTGGGCATAACTTGCGAAATCGTCGCGGGTTTGGCTGTAGAGTTCAAGACCGGCGAGCAGGTCGATGGTATGCTCAGGACCGATGTTGAAGTTGTAGGTGGCTGTGTTTGACCATGTCCACTTCATGTCGTTGCCCTGTGATACGGTGGCTGATGGGGTGCTGTTGTTCACCACATCGGAATGCCATGTGTAGGTGACGCTGTGAATGAAACCCGAATCGTAGTCGATGCCGAAGCTTGAACGAAGCACCAAGCCCTTGATTGGGGTGATGTTGATGAATGCATTACCGAAGATACGCCAAATCTTGAGACGGTTGTCGCGATTATGATAGAGTTCGCGCAATGGGTTCTGTCGGTCGCTCATGCCACCAACGGGTCCGGAGAAAGTCTCACCATCTTCCTCGTAAACAGGAACTGTAGGAGCCATCTTCAGGGCATTCTCCAACGGTTGGCAGTCCACCTGGTTGGAGTAAGTGATGGTGAGGTTCTCACCTACGGTGATAAGTTTGTTCACATTGAAGCTGGTGTTGACACGTCCTGAGAAGCTCTCGAAGTCAGTGTACTTGAGGATACCGTTGTTTTTCTTGTATCCAAACGATGCCAATGCCGAGTATTTGTCTGTGGCATTGGAGATGGACAGGTCGTAGTTCTGTGAGAAACCTGTGCGTGAAATCTCGTCGAGCCAGTCTGTGTCGCTGAACCGCATGGTTCGCTTCGAGTTGATAAAACCGTCGTAGAGTCCGTTGACGGTATAGTTGACATACTGTCCGGTGGCGGGGTTGTACGCGCGGATGGGTGTGCCAGCCGAAGCGTTGAGGTTCAGACCGTAGTTGGATGCATAGGCCACAGGGTCAAGTCCGTCATTCAATGCAGCCTGTGCCATCGAAGTGGCATACTCAGCGGTGTTGGCCAGTTTCATCATGGTCTGCGAGTTGTAGAACTGAGCGGTAAGGTTGGCTGAGAAGTCCACTTTCACCTTGTCGCCCTTCTTGCCTGAACGGGTGGTGATGATAATCACACCATTGGCAGCACGCGAACCATAAATAGATGCTGAGGCAGCGTCCTTCAACACCTGCATCGACTCGATATCGTTCATATTGAGCGTATTGAGGTTGGTGGTCGTAGGTACGCCGTCGATGATGAAGAGCGGGTCCTGTGAGGAGTTAAACGAACCAATACCACGGATACGTACCCTACCTGCACCCACAGGTGAGCCATCACTGGTCACGGTCATGCCCGGCACCTTTCCTTGCAGGGCACGCATGGGGTCGGTGTCTGACGATGTTTTCAGTTCGTCGGTTTTCACCACAGCCACCGAACCTGTGAGGTCGGCCTTGCGCTGTGTCTGGTAACCTGTCACCACCAATTCAGCCAACTCGCTGGCATTCTCCTTAAGTTGGATTTGCAATCCTGTTGATGCAGGCATCTCGACAGCGTCATACCCGATGTAAGTGATGACAATTGTTGCTCCGGCAGCCACCTTCAGTGTGAAATTTCCATCAAGGTCAGTTACCGTTCCGTTGGAGGTGCCCTTCTCCATCACAGTTGCACCAATGACTCCCTCTCCGGTCTCATCGATGACCGTTCCGGAAGCCTCCGTTTGCGCGTACATTACTGTACTCACAATGAGAAGCATCATGCTGAGAAGAGCCTTCTTGCCCCAGTTGCAAGCAACCGACACAAGCCCACTCCTTCTGCATGGTGTGTTCTTAGTCGCAGTTTTCAGTTCTTTCATTGTTTCAACGTTTTGATTAGTACTATGTTGTTAGATTTACGGCAAAATTATAAGTAACAATAGGTTATGTCTTTAAAATATCGTTCATTGACCTACAAAAATGTTTCCATGCAACATTTTTGTGATATATCGAACGATTTCTTTCATCAACTCATTCTGCTTCTGTCTACCTTTGCATGTGTAAACACAAAAGGTGTGGACGAGAAGTTTCACTTTCGAACCTGGTCTGCGACAACCAAAGAATAGATGAAACGTCAGTCCACACCATATTTATATAATGGTGGTAGTCCGAACTCCCTATTCTATTCCCAAGGTCGCAGTTTGGTTCGATAAGAGTCAGTTGCTATGTTTTCCCACAATGTCGTGCCCCATCAGAGGCTAAGTTGAAACGGCAGCAGAACTACCATTTGCAAAGATAATCATTTTTTAGATAAACTCTGACAAAAAATCAGAAAAAAATCAAGAACGAGCATCTCCTGGCACTTTCCCAAATTCATCTTTAAAACATTTTGCGAAATAGCTGGGAGAAGTGAATCCCACTTGATAGGCTATTTCGCTTACTGTAGCCGTAGTCTCAGCAAGCAGTTGTGATGCCCTTGTCAGCCTTGCCTTCCTCAGCAGGTCGACAGGTGACTTTCCTGTGATGGCTTTCACTTTCCGATATAGTTGCACACGGCTCAGATGCATTTCTGCACCAATATCCTCTACTGAGAGTTCGCTGTCGGCCATTCTCTCTTCCACAACTTCTTTGAAACGGCTGATGAAAGGGTCTTCCTTGGCGGCAGTTTTTTTCGTTTCCCGTTGTTCCTCCTTGCTCCAAAGGTCATGCAGCAGGGTGCGGCTTTTCAGCAGGTTGGAGATTCGTGCCAACAGCACATCGGCATGGAAAGGCTTGGTGATGTATGCATCAGCCCCACTCTGATAGCCCTCAATCTGATGTTGGCTGAGCGCACGTGCTGTGAGCAGCACTACAGGAACGTGGCTGGTTATGAAATCTGCCTTCACCTCCTGGCAGAACTCCAGACCATTCATGACAGGCATCATCACATCGCTCACGATGAGGTCGGGCACCTGTTCATGTGCCAAGCGCAGCCCCTCCTTTCCGTCGGCTGCCTCCAGCAGTTGATAATGAGATTGGAGGATGGTTCTCAGATAGGAGCGGATGTCGGCATTGTCGTCCACAATCAGCAAAGTAGGAGCTTCTGCACCAGCAGCCTTCAGGGTGCAGGTCACATCACTCTGCTCATCCTCCCCTTTCATCACAGTTAGTTCGTCCACCTGCCGGGAAGTGAGGTCTTGTGCTGGCGCCCCCGTCTGCACATCGAGTATTCTATTGACCAAATGTGAGAGATTGGCGACATTCCTCTGAACGATGCCGAACATCTCCGCGGCATTGCTGTCGGCCTGACGCATGACATCTGTTGCGCCCAACTCGCTTAGTGGCCCTTCGATAAGGGTAAGAGGTGTTCGCAGCTCATGAGCCGCCTGAGTATAGAAATCAAGTTTTTCTCTCTCCATCTTTCCCCGTTCTTCCTCCATGTGCATTTTTTGAACATGATACCTGTAGAGCAATGCAGCAAGGATGAGAAGCAGCACAACCAGAACGATGAACAAAGCGCTGATGACACGTTGGGTGTCGAGTTCCTGTAGATAATTGTCTGCTTGCTGATGCAATTTCTCGAGGTTTTGCGACTGCCTGACGATTTCCTCATTCTGCATGTACAGCACACGAGCATTATCTTTGGTGACCAAAGCCGACATCAGCCTTACCTCTTTACCATATGGTTTTCCATCCAAGATATCCACCGCCATCTGCAGCAACTGGTCACCATGTGTAGGGTAGATGAAAGTGGCGTCAAGCACAGAATCGCACACCAGTTTTATACCTCCATCATCACCCGGCAATCCATCAATACCGCAGAAGAAAGTTTTGTCAGAGAGTTGCCCCTTCTCTTTTAGGGCTTTTCTTACTCCTACGGCCATCCTGTCATTCTGCCCAAAGACGAAGTCGACCTGAGACAGGTCACCCTTATAGTCCTTAATTGCCTGATAGGCACTTTGCTCAGTCCAGTCGCCCTGCAAGGTGGCGATTTTCTCTATATTGGGATGGTTTTTCAGCGCATCCTCAAATCCATTGTGTCGCTCAATTGCTGGTGAGGAACCTTTCAAGCCCATGATTTCAAGCACCTTGCCTTTCCCATGCAACCTTGAGACGATGTAGTCGCCCATCACGCGCCCCATCTCATAGTTGTCGGCCCCCATAAAGGCAGTATATTTCTGCGAGTTTGTCTTTCGCTCAAACACAATGACAGGGATGCCCTTATCATATGCCCTGTCGATAGCAGGCGAGATGGTAGCCACCTGATTGGGAGCCACAATGAGCAAGTCGATACCAGTAGCCACGAGACTGTCTATCTGCTGCACTTGGCGCTCATCGCTGTCGTAAGCCGCAGCAAACCTCAGTTCCACATTTTTATGGAAAAAGCCTCCTATCTTCAGCTCTGTGTTTTGCTTCTCCCTCCAAATATCGTCTGAGCATTGTGAAATGCCTATCTTATACCGCTTTGAATCAGTGGTACAAGATGTAAAGAAAACGATGACTAAAGCAATTAGCTCTATAGTTCTTTTCATGTTTTCCATTTATTTGCTATATTTTTACAATCCACCCAAGTTGCTGTAAACATATCATATACACAGCCATATCCGGCCTTAGTCGCGATACATTATGTCACCACTTGACATGCGATTATCCTTGCCAAGAAGTCCACTTTAGTTCTTTTAAATGCAAATTTAATGAAAAAAAGAAAAAAAACCAGTCAAGAAAAAGTTTTTTTTGATTTTTCTTCTATAATCCCCTCATCGTCTCCAGATGACAAATCCAGAACGTGACTCAATGCGCCGACAAAAACGTGGCCAGTCAATGCTCCAGGGGTCACGCTTACGACGAGGGGAGATGTCGCTGTGGCGCATGAGGTAACGGATGTGGTAACGCTGCCGGATATCACATACGAGCCGAACAAGTTGGTCGGTTTGGCGCTTTGTAAGCGGTTGGTCGGGATGTGCCACCAGTTCAATACCGATGGAGGTGTAGTTGAGGCTGTCGCGTGATGTACCTGGGAGCAGGCTTTGTCCGGCATGCCACGCCACGAGTTGCTCATCTACCATATACAGGATGGTTCCGTCGCGTGTAATCATGAAATGAGGCGCCACATCATATTGCTTGAACTGGTCGATGCATCCACGGGTGCTGTACACATCTTTCCCCACATGATAGTTGGAATGTATAACAATGATGTCCACCTGCCGTTTGGGGGTGATGAGTGTGTCGTGTCCATAATCCACCTCACGGCGCATGTCGACCACGGGAATTCGGCATGCAATACTGTCGAGCGACGGTCGCCGAGCCAAGATGGTGGTGTCCGTCGTCTGCCCGCCATCGAAAATGCTGTCAGGCAATGACATCACCGGAGCAGCCATCACGCTGTCGGGAACGATGGTCTGCGCCCTGCATCCGGCGTTCAGCCCAATACATATGTACAGCATTATGTATCTTAGGACATTATTCATATCCCACTTGTGGTCGCAGTGCTATTGCTACTCAATGAACAATTCGTTTTTAACATCCTCGAGGATGATGTCGGGACGCTCATCCGGGCGCATCAACTCAAACTTCACGTTCTGCAGACGCAGTCCGTCGACATGGCGGGCAAAGAGGCCATAGGCAGGAGTAGGTCCCGCCCAACGGGGTTCGGGGTAATTGGTGCCCTGCTCCCGATAGGGAGTCGTCACCTTCTTTCCTCCACCACGGTACTGAATGCGTATGTTGGACAGCGACACATTGCGGATTGGTGTTCCCTCCATGCCCGTCACGATGATGCCCGCCAGTGAGTCGCAGTCGTCCGCAACCACATTATTAATATATATGTCACGAGCAGAAGACACTTCCGTGCGCTCCTTAGGACCACGGTTGCGGCAACCTGTCGTGATATAAATCGGATAATGATGGACATGGCTCATCGAGATATTGCTCACCACTATGTTCTCCATACGCCCTTGGTCCACCTCCTCAAAAGCGAGTCCGCTACTCCACATGCATGAGCAATTGGAAATAGTGATGTTGCGGTAGCCGCCATTGGACTCGGTTCCGAGTTTGATGCGCCCACACACCCAGTTCACTTCTTCCGGAACATACGTTCCATCGAGGAAGGTTCCCAATTTGAAACCAGTGACGATGCAGTTGGTAATCAAGATATGCTCACACAGCACAGGCTTTTTCAATGCATATGAACTTTTCAGCACGATGGCATCGTCATTGGGCGTATTGACCTTGGTATTGCTCACCGTGAAATATTTGCAGCAATCGATGTCGATGCCGTCGCGGTTGGTGTCGATGGTGACATTGTCGATGGTGCCAATCTCACACCCAGTGATGATGATGGCGAAGTGTCCGCCCCTATAAATGGTGATGTCGCGTATGGTCACATTACGGCACAGTTTCAGTGCGATGGCCTTGTCGCCCGTCCCGATGCTACCACCCTGCACGTTGCCCGCTTTCTCGGTGTCCTGCTTGGTGAGTCCCTCGCCATCTATCATGCCATGTCCCGTGATGCTGATGTTCTCCTGCCCTTCCGCCCAAATCAGGGAATTATGGAAATAGGTATGTCCGCCATCCTGATACTCAGGGGCACCGAACACCTCGCTCTCATCATAGGCTCTCAAACTGGCTGGTGCGGCAAGAATCCTGGCACCCGACATCAGATGGAGGTCGACATTGCTCTTCATTCGGATGCTGCCGCAGAGATAGGTACCCGCAGAAAGCACCACCCGTCCTCCACCATCGGAAGAGGCTGTTTCTATGGCCTTGTTGATGGCAGAATGGTCGAGTGTCGTTCCATCGCCCTTAGCACCAAAGTCACGCACGTCGTACACCCCTGATGCGGCATGCATACCCATTATGGAGAGGACAAGTGAAAAGAAAAGCAATAGTAGTTTTTTCATTGAAGGTTACATTTATTTTACCACAATCTTCTTGCCATTTCTAATATACAATCCAGGCTTGGAAGGATGGTTGGGAAGACGGCAGCCATTGATATCATACCACAAATCGCGGCCCAAATCGGATGCAGGCGAGGTAATGCTGGCAGGGTTTTCTATCTTTGCCCATGTATATGAAGTCTTATCGAAAGCAACGCCTGAGGAAGTAGGTCTTAGCAGAGCACTCAGCAGCAGCCCGTTCTCATCGTATTCGTTGACATATTTACTTGTCATCATGTATGGCTCGTCGTCCGGATCTGATAGGCTATTCATAAGTAAAAAGACTTGAACAACATTGTAGTGTTCATCGTATTCAAAAAACCTCTCTTCTATATTGTTATAATAATAATCAGATTCAAATAAATGATAAACAAAGTTGACGGACTCCTTCTCTATGCCTCCCCATTCATTAAAATCCCGCTTAAATTCTCTTGTTTCCGACCGATATTCACCTGCAGCCTCGTATTTAGCCTTCTCTGGTATATTGCCATGATACTTTTCAATCACTATTTTACTCGTGGCAGCAGAAATATCCTCGCTGCCCTCCTCATATTTACCACTACAGCGGTAAATGGTAGATGGCAATCCTGATGTCTCATCGAAATCGGTATACCAATAATAGTAATCGTACCAATCCTTTTCAAAAGGATCAAATTCATGATAGGCCTCACACTTCAAATATCCCTCATCGGTGTAATAGGTGCGTTTTTCCGAACTGACATAGAATTCATCCAATATTACCGATATATAATAATCACCGTAGTCGACATATTCAACGTTGTCATAGTCCAAACGCATATACTCTCTTCCTTTCTCATCATAGAGGAAATAGGATTTTCCATCAATGAAATGCTTGCCATTATCTACAAGAGGATGCCAATATTCGCTTTGTGTGGACTCGAGCTGATAGCCTTCAGGTACTCTCACTGCAGGAACTTCATCGCCCAGGCCCAGTTGGGCACTGGCCTGCATGGTCAGCATGGCTCCAAAGATAAAAAAGTAAAGTCTTTTCATAACATATGTGGTTTAGGTTGATATCTATCGCAACGAAAAAGGGGTTGCAAAGAGATAAGGGAAATCCCCATCCAATGGCAAAATTACCTCTTTTAAAAAGCACAATAAAGGGATTTTCCCTAAATAGCGGTGGGAATTTCCCTACGATGGGGAAAAATCTTATCAAGCAGCCTTTTAGGAGCCGACCGTCGATATGCTTTTCTCACTTCCGGAAGCACTTCTGTATAACTCCGCTCCGTATCAAAGACTACCTGTCCATGCATCGACGGAGCCATGACGGGGGTCATGTAGTTGTCGCCAAACTCAATCCGCAGAAATTTATCGTATTCCTTTGGGGCAGGCACCATCAAGTGCTCAAAGGGCAGCATCACCGTCTCATCAAAAATGCTCTTGTCCCACAGCATGTTCTCCCCCATGGACATAAGTTCGCCCACCTTGGTGTGGGGATAAGTGGCCAATGCCCGCATCTCATCCTCACCCTTCCTGAAGATATTTGCCCAACCGTATTTCCTCACAGTCCTCCGTGCCTTGAGTTTTCGGAAAATCAGCGTCAGCCTTCCCGAGGATATGCAATGTACGTTTTTGGCTTTGAGAAACTTCAGTGTCTTCCTAAAGCGCTTGCAATGCTCATGCACCATCTCCTTGTCGTCGGGAGCCGCCTCAAGGGGAAAGATATCAATGAATATACCCTGACAGAAGGGTTGGAAGCAATCACTGGGCCGTATCGCAGCGGTATCTGTACGCCGGAACTGTGCATGGCTTCGGTAATAGTCGGTGTCGCTGTATGCTGTCTGAAGGAAATAGGGCGCCTCGAGACCCTCATTGCCTATCTGGCACATGCGGTCAAAATCCTCGCGAGGCATGACAAGGTCTACATCATCGTCCCAAGGAATGAAACCCTTGTGGCGGACCGCTCCCAGCAGCGTGCCACCTTCTACCCAACACCGCAGTTGGTGCTTCTCGCAGTAGGCTAAAAATACTTGGAGCAAATCCAACTCCACAGTCCATACTTTCTTCGTTTCTTCCGGAACGATATATTGTTCAGGGGTCATATTGTTCTGTGTTGTCAAGCAGGTGTTAAAAATGAGTTTCTATCTCATTTAGAACACCTGCTTAATAATGAATCTTAAAGGATAGGAAGAAGATACTCCCAAATGAGGTCCATGTAAGGCTGATAGAGTGAAGACGACGTGGTCAGTACGAGGACAGCATCGCGGTCGGGGAACACCATGATATACTGTCCGGCGAAACCATCGGCACGGAATGCGTTGTGGCGGCATATCCACATCTGATATCCGTAACCCTGCACCCATTCATTGTTGTCCTTGTTGAGCCCGGCCTTCTCCAAATCCTCGAAACGTGTTCCAGAAGGAGCTGACGGCACCTGGTAACTCGACATCTCCTTCAACCAGTCGGCAGGAACAATCTGCTTTCCGTTCCATTCGCCTTTCTGAAGGAAGAGCTGCCCCATCTTTGCCATGTCCTCGGTCTTCAGCAACAGACCCCATCCGCCACAGTTGATGCCCTGCGGACTCTCTTCCCATTCGGGACGGTCGATATGCAATGGTTGGAAAAGGCGTGTGTCGAGGTAGTCGATGAGTTTCTCGCCCGTCACCTTCTGCACTATTGCTGAGAGCATATAGGTACCCACGGAGTTATAGAGATAATACTCTCCCGGTTTGTGCGGCACAGGCCATGCCAGGAAGGCCTCCACCCAATCGACAGAGTCTCTATTCATGCTGTTTGGCTCCACATCATGTCCGCAAGTCATGGTGAGCAGGTCGCGAACGGTCATTGCCTTCAGGTTGTCACTCTGCTCGGAAGGCAGCTTGTCAGGGAAGAACTTCACCACAGGGTCATTGAGATTGAGTTTTCCCTCATTGATGGCCAGTCCAACTGCTGTGGCTGTGAAAGTCTTGCTCACCGAGAACATCTGATGAGGAGTCTCTGCTGTCTGCCCGTTAAACCACTTCTCATACACGATCTCACCGTGCTTCAGAATCATGATGCTGTGAAGCGTAATGGAGTCTGGTGGCACAGGGCGTGTCTTGGTGGCTTCCACGAAAGAATCCACAGCCGCAATCACTTCATTAGAGGCATTTGTTCTTGGAAGGTTGATTACCTCTTGTTTTACTTGTCTGCACCCTGACAATATCATGATTGCCAGTGCAAGGAATAACAATGTTTTTTTCATAAATGAGGCATTAATAATAAGGAATGAAGGTATTTCGGATGCAAATTTAGATAAAAAAGCGTAAAACAGCACAACAAATCAAAAAAAACACTACTTTGGCTTTGCCGAAGGTAGGAGGCGCCTCAACAATAAAAAAGAATGGAATTCTTTTTGTATTGTCTTTGGCTTTCACTACTTTGGCGATGCCGAAGGCAGGAGGCGCCTCAACAATAAAAAAGAATGGAATTCTTTTTGTATTGTCTTCGGCTTTCACTACCTTTGCACCCGACTTACAAGGAGTAAGTTAAGGGGTGCCCGATGATTTCGGGCTGAGATCAGACCCTCTGACCTGATCCGGGTAATGCCGGCGTAGGAATTCTTTCTCTACATCCCCTTATTGTATATATCATAATAAGGTATTCATGAAAAAATTGATTTTTACGGTTGTTGCCCTTGCCACCATGATGGGAACCATGGCACAGGGCGTGGACTCTCTGCGGCTGGAGGAGTTGCATGAGGTGGTGGTGAAAGGCGTGCGCGCCCAAACAGACGCTCCTTACGCTGTGGCACACATCAAGAAAAGTGAACTGCAGGAGTTCTCGAAGACCGGACAGGAATTGCCATTCCTCTTCTCGCAGACACCCGGTGTGCTCGCATGGAGCGAGAACGGACTGGGCACAGGCACCACCTACATGCGAATCCGTGGAGCCGGCGACTCACGCATCAATGTCACGCTCGACGGTGTGCCACTCAACTCCCCTGAGGACCAGTGCGTCTTCTGGGCCAACATGAACAGCTATGCATCCCTGCTCGGCAGCGTACAGATACAGAGAGGCGTGGGAGCCTCCACCAATGGCGATGGTGCCTTCGGAGGCAACATTTCCCTGTCATCGAAGGCAGCATCAGACACCCCCTATGCCGAACTGAGCGGCAGTTTTGGGTCGTTCAACACCTTTAACGTCGGAGGGGCTTTTTCCACAGGCCTTCTTTGGAACCATATCGTCTTCGACGGAGCCTATCACGAGACGAACACCGACGGCTACATCAACGGCACCAGCGGGCGCTCAGGCAGTTACTATGGCAGTCTGCGATACCTGACCGATAAGTTCATCATCCGATACAAAAACTTCGGCAACTTTGAGAAGACCGGACAGGCATGGAACGGTGTGACAGCAGGTGACAACGACCTCTCGCTGATGGACGGCACCTACGGCAGCCATACCGGCATACGCACCTACGAAGACCTCTACAAGGTGGGACTGGGCAAATACAACTCCCTGTATGAGACATTGGCCTATGACGACGAAGGTAACTTCGCCAAGGACCCCATGGGCAACTACCTCACAGAGCGCTATGCCTACAATGACGGCACGCTATGGCGGAAGGCGACGGACAATTTCTGGCAGAGCCACAACATTCTCTCCTTCACATGGGACATCAACCACCACCTGAACACCACCGCCTCGCTGCACTACACCCACGGATACGGCTACTACAAGGAGTTCAGATACAACAACAAACTGAGCAAATTCGGCCTCAGCAATTTCACCTCCAACGACGGCAAGACGGTGAAACGCACCGACTTCGTCCGCAAGAAGGGGCTGGAACAAGACACCTACGGCCTGGTGTGGAACGCCAACTACAAAAACGACTACTGGGACATCATGGCCGGAACCTCACTGCAGCGCTTCAGCGGCAACCACTTCGGATACCTCACCTATATTGCCCATCCCGAACTGAGCAAACGGTTGCTTTCAGGCGGAGATTACCAATATTATGACTCCGATGCCCACAAAGATGACTACAGCGGCTATGTGAAGGCAGCCTTCAATATCACTCCTGCCCTGAGCTTGTTCGGCGACGTGCAATACCGCCATGTGGACTATACCACCGATGGCATCAACGACAAGTTCTATGAGAATCCCGATGGCTCCTACTCCAACCAGCACATTGACATCGACAAGAAATACGATTTTGTCAACCTCAAGGGAGGTGTGAGCTACCATACCGACCATCACAAGGTGTATTTCTCGGCTGCCACCAGCAACAGGGAGCCAGAGCGCAACAACTTCACCGACAATGGCAGTTATCCAGCTCCCAAAGCTGAGAAGTTGCTCGACCTCGAGGCTGGCTACACCTTCAGCGGCCAGCATTGGCGCGCAGGCATCAACCTCTATCACATGAGCTATACCGACCAATTTGTGCAGACGGGTGAGGTAAGCGACATCGGCGAGGCCCTGACCACCAACATCAAGGACTCCTACCGCATGGGTATTGAAATGACGGCAGGAGCCGACCTCACCTCCTGGCTCACACTCGAAGGCAACGCCGCGCTGAGCAAGAACAAAATCAAGGACTTCGACGAGGTGGTGGAAGATTGGGACAACGGAAGCCAGACCATCCACTACGACAACTCCACGCTTTCCTTCTCTCCCTCAGCCATCCTCAACGGATTCATCCGCCTTCACCACAAGGGATGGCAGGCCATCTGGCACACCAATTTCGTGAGCCGCCAATATCTTGACAACACAGAGAACAAAGACCGTTCTCTGCCCAGTTTCAGCACTTCCAACGTCAACCTCAGCTACACCTCAAAAGTGACCAAGGCACTCGGTATAAAGGAGGTAACCGTAGGCTTGAACCTCCACAACATTTTCGACCGCCACTATGCCAGCAGCGGTTGGGTATATTCCGCCATCTGTGACAGTTATGGACATCCCAACGACAACCGTTACTACCAGATAGGATTCATCCCCATGGCAGGCTTCACCGCCATGGGCAACGTGACACTAAAATTCTAATCGGTATGGAGGCTTTTCTTCAGGCCCATTGGCTCGACATGCTGACCACCGTACTCGGGCTTGCATATATCCTGCTCGAGTACAAGGCCAGCATCTGGCTGTGGGCAGTAGGCTTCGCCATGCAGAGCCTGGGCATCGTGCTCTACTACCAGAAGGGACTGTATGCCGACTGCGGCATGGAGTTCTACTACCTCGCCATGACGGTATACGGTTTCCTGCACTGGGTAAGGACACCATCCAAGGAGGGGAAAACAGGAAAAGATGACCTCAAGGCTCAGCGCCCCATCACACATTTTCCCAAAAGGCTGGCAGCTGTATGGCTGTTCATCACCATCATTGCCTGGGCGACACTCTATTGGTTTCTCACCACCTTCACCGATTCCCGCGTACCCATTGCCGACTCGTTCACCACTGCCCTGTCGTTTGCCGGGATATGGGCACTTGCCCGCAAGTATCTTGAGCAATGGCTGATATGGATTGTGGTCGATGTGGTCACCTGCATCCTCTATTTCTACAAAGATATACCGTTTAAGGGCAGTTTGTATGGCTTGTATGTCGTAATTGCCGTTTTTGGATACTTCAAATGGAAACAAATGATGCACGAGCAATAACTGTTTGCGCACACATTGTTAAAAGTTGTCATATTTTGCAACAAAATGATAGATTATCTTGCACAAGCCACTACAAAAGAGTAAATTTGCAGTGTCATAAAGCTGAAAGGCGTGAAGCCTTATTACATTATTAGTAAAGATAATACAAAGACAATAATAATTTTCGCTAAAACATCCCACTTTGTGGGGTGGTCCACTCGTGAGAGTCGATATCTTTGAGTTAATTTATTTAGTAAGTTATATGCATGCATTCGGTCGTGAGACTAAGTGCATGTTTTTTGTGCTCACGGCAAAATATTTTTTCCGGATACATTATATACAAAAAATTGTGGCAAAAGAGGTACGCGTAGCCGCATACCCCTTTTGCCATAAAAATGAAGTGCCTAATTTTTAAGCCTGAATGACCTCTCGATTTTTTCAATCAGCTCGGTGAAATCCTTCTCGGTTTTCATGCGTTGCTCCACTTTCTCACAACTGTGCAGCACAGTGGAGTGATCGCGTCCCGCAATGAGTTTTCCGATTCTGGATGCCGGCATCTTCGTGTGTTTTTGGGCGAGATACATTGAGACTTGTCTTGCGACGACTAAATTTCGTTTTCTGCTTTTTCCTCCCACCTCCTCGGGTGAGACATTGAGTTGGTTGCAAACCGTGTTGACAATCTCGTCGACTGTCAGGGGTTTGTTGTCGACCTTGACAGAGCGCTTGAGCACGGATGTGGCAAGTGCCATGTCGATAGATCTGCCATAGACGACGGAGTATGCCATGAGTGAATTGACCACTCCCTCAAGGTCACGGACGCTTCCATTGGCATTGTCTGCGATATAGAGAATCACTTCCTCTGGAATCTCAAGTCCGTCCTTTTTGATTTTTGCATGGAGGATATCCACACAAAGCTGTGGGTCGGGTTTCTCCAATTCTGCGATGAGACCGCAACTGAACCGTGTCAGCAACCTGTCGTTCATCCCCTCCAGGTCGACCGGCGGTCGGTCGCAAGCCAGCAAGATGCGCTTGCCGTTGCGGAACAGATGGTCGAAGATATGGAAGAACGTATTCTGTGTCTTTGGCGAGGTCGTCCATTCCTGGATATCGTCAACGAGGAGCACATCGACGGTCTGATAGAAATTGATGAAATCGTTGAGGGTGCCATACCTTACAGCGTTGGTATACTGCACTTGGAACAGTCTGGCGCTGACATAAAGCACACGTTTCTGCGGGAAGTTCTTCTTGATACGAAGTCCTATGGCATTAATAAGGTGTGTCTTTCCACATCCTGATGGTCCGTAGATGAACATCGGGTTGAACATGGTTGTTGCCGGTTGCTGAGCGATAGTCAGTCCTACTGCCCTTGGCAGTTTGTTGCTCACTCCCTCAATGAAGTTGTCAAAAGTCTGGTGAGGGTTGAGCTGAGAGTCAATTTCCTGCGGTTTGGCTGCATCCAGAATGGAGTACGGCTGGTTGGCCATGGTCTGTGGCAAGGAAGTCTCCACCACTTCAGGCGTCTCCGACTCCACCACCATACCCATATTATTGGTTTTGTCGGTGATAATATGGTACTCCAACCTGACCTCACTGCCAAACACCCTTCTGAGCACCTTGCTGATCAAGTCCACAAAGTTCTCCTCCAGGTACTCATACACGAATTGGCTGGGCACCTGTACCAAGACTGTCATCCGAGCCGGTGAATACGACTCGAAGACAATTGGCTCGAACCATGTTTTGAATTGCTGCTCCGTGACGTTTGCCTTGATGATTTTGAGGCACTCTTCCCAGAGAAGCGTCGGACTTTGTTTCATTGATAATCTCGAAAAGGTTGTAAGGCAATTTTTGCCTGTGTTTTGTAATCGAATGCAAATTTCGCAATTTTTTTTTTGAAAAAAAAATGGTGTTTTTATTTGCATTTTAACCAAGCGGTGTAAATTGCTATTAAATGGTCACTTACATCAATTGGCTTTTGTATGGAAAAAATTTTACACTTGCATTTTTGCAAGTGATTGAGATTTCGGAACTTAAATAAAAAGGACTTCAATAATGACAGCGCAAAATGAAGTCCTTTTTGAAAATTGTAAGTTACTTATTCTCTATCATTTACAACATTTTGATAAAGTAATTTATCAGATGCTTGCTATTTAGAATGTTTCTATTTTACCTATATTTTGAAGAGAATTTGTATACATTCATTTATCCTTCTTTCCGAAGACGGAGAAATGCACATATCTCTTAGGATGTTCCCTGAAATTGATGAGCAGAGAGTCTGCGTGAGCCATGGTGTTGTTGAGGTTGTCGTAGAAGGATCTGTCGCGCATGAGCAGCCCGAGAGAGCCATTTCCTTGGTTGAGTTCGTTGGTGAACGACTTGAGGTTGTTCAGTGTCTGGCTGAGTTCGTTGAGCGATGTCTCCAGGTCGAGTTTTGAGAGGTTATCGGTCACGGCGACCGTGTTCCCCATAGCCTGCGATGCTTGGTTGAGTACGCCGTCAGCCTTCCCCATGAGTCCGGGCACCTCCTTGTTGAGTCCCGCCATGAGTGTATTGATTTCTTTTGTGGTATTGGTCAGGTCGTATGTCACCTGTTCTGCGTGATGCAGTGTATTGGGCAGTGCGGGATCTTGCAGGATATAGTTGACACTGGCAAGGATGGAATCAACCTTTGGCAGCATCTTCTCGACGAGCGGTATCATCTCCTTGACTTTTCCCAGTGTCCCAGCATTGACACCACCGTTGATGGTGTCCAGAGGCTGAAGGTATTCACCGACCACATCACCCAGGACGAGGTCGACCTGCACGTTGCCCAGCAGGTCGCTTGATATTTCCGCTGCTGTTCCCACGGGCACTCTTAGTTTTTGATTAATGCCCACTTCAGCCACTATCTCTCCTCTTTTATTGAAATCGAAATTAATAGACTTAACGACTCCGACTTTGTATCCGTCCGCCATGATGGGACTTGACGAGGACAGTCCGCTGATATTGCTGAACTTTATATAATAGGTGTATTCTGATGAGAAGAGCGACACCCCTTTGAGGAAGTTCAAGCCGAAAAAGAGGATGGCCAAACCTATGATAGCCACAATTGCAATTCTTATTTCCTTTGTAAAGCCTTTCATGTTGATGCTTATTTATTCTTGATGTTTTTGTATTCTTTGATGGCCCTCGCCAGGTCTATTTTCTCTCCATCCTTGAATGCGATGATGAAAGCCTGGGGAAATTTGGCCAGAAGTTCTTTTCTGAGATTGGATATTTCATCGAAGTCTGGCGAGGCTCCGACAGTATATTTGAACATTCCGTTTTCCTGATACGACTCAATGTTCTCCACTCCTTGGAAAACGCTGTGTGAAGTTGGTATATCCTGGGATGTTGCAGCAATCTGCACCTTGAACACCGGGCCGTGAACTGGAATATCATCTTTGAGTTCCTTTTTGGGGTCAGCTGCGGGTTTGGCAGCTGGCTTGACAGGCTCCTTTACAGGTTCCTTCTTGGGCTCGGCAGCGGGCTTGGCGGGTTCCTTTACAGGTTCATTCTTAGGCTCGGCAGCGGGCTTGGCGGGTTCCTTTACAGGTTCATTCTTAGGCTCGGCAGCGGGCTTGGCGGGCTCTTTGGGGGACTCTGAAATCGTTTTTTCTATGGGTGTTGTGTCTTTCCTGGGTTCTGTTTTAGGCACAGTCTTGGGGACTTGTGTGGCAGTGTTGTTCTTAGCTTCAGCAGGTTCAACCTTTTGGGGTTTGCTCTCGGGGGCGGTTGCCGTAACGGCTGGGACAGGCGTATGAGGCGTGGACTTCGGCGGATTGGGTGTTGGCGAAGGCGTATCTGAAGCGTTTTTGGGCGGATTGGGAGCAGGCTGAGGCACATCTGCAGAAACCTTTGCCGGTTCTGAAAATATCCTCCTCACCTCTCGCTGTTCTGTATATTCTGTTGGTTCCGGAGCAGCACCATCATCTGTGATGAGTTGCTGTACATCCCTTGTCTCAACGACCTTCTCACCATTGTCCTGTCTGTCATCCAGATTGTTGGCGATAGCTGGGTCATGGTCGGCCATGGCGAGCAGCATCTCCTCATTGTCATCGCGTGTTTGGTCATTGTTAGCATTCATCTTGACATGACCATACTTCTTCTTGTATTTGACAAATGCGTTGTAGATGCCTCTGGCCATCTTGTCCTGTCCTTCCTGAGTATTGAGGTATTCTTCCTCGTCAGGAGTGGTGATGAATCCCAATTCGATAAGGCAACTGGGCATTGACGTTTCCCTTATCACCAAGAATCCAGCCTGATGCACTCCTTTGTTCACCCTGCCACTGGTGGCACACACCTCACTTTGTATGAGTTTTGCCATCTCCACGCTGTTCGCCATATACTTGTCCTGCATGAGTTCGAACATGATATAGCTCTCCGCCGACTTCGGGTCGAAGCCAGCATAGGTTTGCTTGTAGTTTTTCTCGAGGAGGATGACAGAGTTTTCCCGCTTTGCCACATTGAGGTTGTCGGCCGCTCTATGCATTCCGAGGGTGTAAGTTTCCAATCCTCTTGATATTCTTCCCCCCTCAAGGGCGTTGGTGTGAACTGATATGAAAAGGTCGGCTTTATTTCTATTGGCGATATTTGCCCTCTCCTCCAGTTGGATAAATACATCCGTCTTTCTGGTATAGATGACTTTTACGTCCGAGCAATTGCGCTCCACGTACTGTCCGAACGCCAAGGCGACTTTGAGGTTGATGTCCTTCTCATATGATATCTTCCCCTTTGCCCCAGAGTCTTTTCCACCGTGTCCGGCATCGATGACCAACGTGAATTTCCTGTCCGCCGCCATGCTGATGACGGCAGCGGCGAGTATGATGAGTGTCAAAAACAGTATTTTCCGCATTTCCTTAATCAATTCGACTGCAAAATTAAACAATTTTGCATGAAAAACCGATTTATTCCATCATGTTTTATCATTTATTAAGTGTAGGACGACTCCGGCACCGTCACAATCCCCTCCCATGGGCGGATTGATTTTGACCACTTTTACCTCCACATCGGCCACCATGGGGAAATCTGAGCACACCCTGCGCGCGATGCGTCCTGCCACATGCTCCAGCAATGCCGAGGGCTGTGCCATCTCCTCCACCACGACTTCCTTGAGAGCGGCATAACTGATGGTATCCTCTATTTTATCGGAAACAGACGCTTTCTCCAAATCCAATGACACCCTGAGGGAGACCTCAAAGTCTCCCCCGACCACCCTTTCCTGCGGCATCACCCCATGATAGGCATAGATGCGCAAGTTGCTGATGAAGATGCTTGCCGGACCGTATTTCATATCTTTCCCGAACTCTTTTATCCGCACCTGGATGCGCCACAGTTCTTGCAGATAAGGCATCCCTCCTGATAGACGAGCGTCTCCTGTCCGCACTGCGGACATTTCTTACCTTGAGCCACCGTTCCGTCGACGACATATTTCTTGAGCGCCCTTTCCACACCATTCTTCCATGTGTTGATGCTCTCGCTCTTCAGTTGGAGCGAGCCCACCAGTTTGATGACATGGTCGATGGGCATCCTGTATCTGAGCACACCCGAGATGAGTTTGGCATAGTTCCAGTACTCTGGGTTGAACTTCTCGCTAAGTCCCTCTACGGTAGTTTTGTACCCGCGCTTGTTCTCAAACTGGAAGTCATAGCGGTGAGAGCCATCCTCGTTGGTCTGCTTGATGATTTTTCCCTTGGTGACCGTCTTGGGCAGCACAATGCCCTCGTCGTCGTCCTGCAGACCAGTGAATATCTCGTAGGGATAGCCGTCGAGCAAACCCACGAAAGCCACCCATTTCTCCTTGTTGTTCTGGAACCTCACCACATCGCACTCCAAGGTCTGCGGCCTTATCTCCGTCACTTCAGGTCGGCGGCACTCAGGCTTCTCCTCTGGTTTTTCCTCTTTCTTTTTCTTCTTGAGTGACACCATCACTCCAGCCCTGCTGCCGTCGCGGTAAATGGTGCAGCCCTTGCATCCCGACCTCCATGCTTCTACATAGAGGTTGTTGACCAACGCCTCATCCACATTGTTGGGCAGGTTGACCGTTACGCTGATGGAGTGGTCGACCCATTTCTGTATCGCACCCTGCATACGTACCTTCATGAGCCAGTCCACGTCATTTGCCGTGGCTTTGTAATAGGGCGAGCGGGCAACAATCTCATCCAGTTCCTCCTGAGTATAGCGCTTGTTGGGGTCGAGTCCCACGGTGTTCATCCAAGTCAGGAATTTGGGATGATATACGATGTACTCCTCAAAGGAATCACCCACCTCATCCACAAAGTCGACATGCACGTTGGCATCCCCTGGGTTCACCTTTCTCCTCCGCTTGTACACCGGCATGAACACAGGTTCGATGCCGCTGGTGGTTTGTGTCATCAGGCTTATCGTACCCGTCGGGGCGATGGTGAGGCACGCGATGTTGCGGCGGCCATATTTCACCATGTCCTCATAGAGTTGCGGTTCGGCATCCTTGATTCTGAGGATGAACGGATTGTTCTTCTCCCTCTCTGCATCGAAGATGGCAAAAGCCCCTCTCTCCTTCGCCATCTCCACAGAGGAGCGATAGGCGCTGAGCGCAAGTGTGCGCTGCACTTTCACTGCAAAATCGGTTGCCTCCTGTGTTCCGTAGCGCAGTCCCATGGCGGCTATCATGTCGCCTTCGGCAGTGATGCCCACGCCGGTGCGCCTACCTTTGCCGCTCTTGTCGATGATTTTCTCCCAGAGGTGGTATTCCGCGCCCTTGATTTCCTCCGACTGCGGGTCTTTCTTGATTTTGTCCATGATGGCATCGATTTTCTCCAATTCGAGGTCGATGATGTCGTCCATGATTCTTTGTGCGAGAGCCACATGTTTTTTAAACAGGTCGAAGTTGAAACTGGCGTGGTCGGTGAAGGGGTCGTTGACGTATGAGTAGAGGTTGATGGAAAGCAACCTGCATGAGTCGTACGGACAAAGCGGTATCTCTCCGCAAGGATTGGTAGAGATGGTGCGGAAACCCAGGTCGGCATAGCAGTCGGGGATGCTCTCGCGGATGATGGTGTCCCAGAAGAGCACGCCCGGTTCGGCGCTCTTCCATGCGTTGTGCACGATTTTCTGCCACAGCTCGCCAGCTTTGATGGTTTTCTCCACCATGGGGTTGGTGCTGTCTACAGGGAACTGCTGCTTGTATTCCCTGTTGTCGATGGCAGCCTGCATGAACTCATCGTCTATCCTGACCGATACGTTGGCTCCAGTCACTTTACCCTCCGTCATCTTGGCGTCGATGAATGCCTCGCTGTCAGGATGTTTGATGCTGACGGAGAGCATCAGTGCTCCCCTGCGTCCATCCTGTGCCACCTCACGGGTGGAATTGCTGTATCGCTCCATAAAGGGCACCAGTCCCGTACTGGTAAGCGCCGAATTGTTCACCGGCGTTCCTTTGGGACGGATATGCGAAAGGTCGTGCCCTACTCCACCCCTGCGCTTCATCAGCTGCACCTGCTCCTGGTCGATGCGCATGATGGCGCCGTAGGAGTCGGCATTACCGTCCAGACCGATGACAAAACAGTTGGACAGCGACGCCACCTGATAGTTGTTGCCGATTCCCGTCATTGGACTTCCTGCGGGCACGACATACCTGAAGTGGTCGAGCAGGTCGAACACCTGCTGGGCAGTAAGCGGTTGGGGATATTTCTTCTCGATGCGTGCTATCTCATTGGCAATTCGCCAATGCATGTCAATCGGCGATTGCTCGTAGATGTTTCCAAAACTGTCTTTCATGGCGTATTTGTTGACCCATACTCGGGCAGCCAACTCATCGCCCTTGAAATAGTTGAGTGAGGCATTGAAAGCCTCTTCATAGGAGTAAGTCTTAACTTGGCTCATGATAAAAAGAATGTTTGAATCGGACAAAATCAATTATTTCGGATTGCAAATGTACAAACTATTTGTGAGATAATGAACAATTCAGCCAACAAAAAAACAATAAAAATGGAAATCTTTGATGTTCAATATGTTATCAGTTTTGGAAACTAAAAAATTGCCAATCATATAAAAAAGTATTCAACAATTACTTTTACCATTACACATTTTTTGTTTGAATAGAAATAAATACAAAAATTGATTCAAGTAACTTCTAATCATTCTTCTTGTTCAAAACAGACAACTTGTTTCATTTCGATTCACAAAAATATGCACAAAATTGTTCGGAAGTGAAAGAAATAGTGCTTTCAAAACATCTATATTAGCATATGCAAGTTGGAAGATCTAGAAGTTAACCATATGATTTGTTTGTCGGTTTTTAAAAATTGTCTTTGTTTTTTCTCTATTAATGATTACCTATTTGCCCTTTTGGGCATTAAAACAATGCAGGATGTTTTTTAGAGCTGAAATGGATGAATGACATCAGTTTATTTGCTCTCTCTCATGATTGGTTTTCACCAATCGAAACTTTTGTATGTTTCAAACTCATTTCAAATTTGATTAAATGATGCAGAATCCATCAAGAAAAAAAGGCGAAGCCCCTGTCTCTGAAATGCTCAACGAGCAAATCAGGCATTTGCTCTTTCTCAATCCACTTCTTGACATCGAGTTTATCAAGCGCCAACTCAACATGCTTCCCAGTCAACTGAAGAATGACAAATTGGAAACCATACGGTTTCTCAACAAGCAGCGTGAGTCTTACGTCAAAGAAACCTCCAAGGACATAAAAAAAGACATCAAGGAGCATATCCGCAATTGGGAAAAAGAGATTGGTCCTGTCGCCTTTAGCGATGTCGTGGAATTGATTGAGGGCAAAGGAATAACCATCATGGAAGCCGCTCCCCACCTGGTCAGTCACCGTCAGATTGAGCAATGGCTTAGTGCATTTCTCATCGGCCAGCCTGATTATGCAAAAAAACTCTCATTCAGCTTCTATTTGCACGAAATCAGGAAGAATGACGAACAGCTGAGTCTTCCCCGCCCCAACCTCCTTGTCTATGGTCCATCAGGAGTCGGCAAGACCTATGCCACGCAGAAACTTGCAGAGCTCTTTCAGATACCATTCGGTGTGGTCAACTGCAACAGCCTCGTGCAGGAAGGCATCGACGGCAATTCCCTCACGACGGTCTTCACCCAACTCTATATGCAATACAATGAGGGCATGTCGGGCGCTGTCATCGTTTTTGACGAGTTTGACAAACTGTTTGAAGACGGTCATTACAATCAACGTATTTTGAATGAGCTGCTCAACATCATTGATGACAACAACACCTTGTCGTTCAGAAAAAGCGACCAAATCTACAACTACGAGAAAGTGAGTATGAAGACCAACAAGATGCTGTTCATCTTCACCGGGGTGTTTCGTGGCATTGAGCATATCGTCAAAAAGCGCTTAGGTGACCACGGCATCGGTTTCTCCCATGGATCAGGAACCTGTTTTAAAGGTGATTACCATCAGTATGTCACCAATGATGACTTCGCCAAATATTTCCATCGAGACGAACTGACCGGCAGGATTCTGCAGTATGCCTATGCCAAGGAACTGAAGGAAGACGATTTGGCCAGCATCCTTCTCCACTCAGTGGAGTCGCCTGTCACCACTTTCGTCAACTACTTCAAGATACGCAATATCGATTTCTCTGTCACTGAAGACGGTGCGAGAGCCCTCGCCTCTGCATCCATCCAGCGCCACTTGGGTGTGAGAGGTCTCAAGTCGCTGTTGTTCAACATTCTGAGTGACGACATGTACGCCCTTGACACTCAGCAAATCATCATTGACAAGGATTATGTGGAGATGAAGACTACTTGGGACTGATGGTAATCATCCTGTCATAGGAGTCAGGCTTAACCCTGTATTCGTCGAGCACGTAGACACAGGTACAGCCTACACCTGTCGTGTTGTAGTCAAGATTGATTGTGTATCGGTCGGGCTGAGGCTGCAACTGATAGGTGAATTGGCTCTTGGTGAGATTGTCGGTGGAGAACTGATAGGCATTGAAATTGAAATGCTCATTCATGGAAATCTGCACACCTTTGCCATCCTTGTCCAACAACTGGACATAACGGTTGTCGGTACGAAGGCCATGGTCCTGAGGAAGGAGATAGGGTTCATACATATCGGCAACCGCCTTGGTCCAGACACCTACCCGATAGCCTGTCTTACGGTCAGGATAGTTCTCCTCAGGACCTCGGCCATACCATGTGATGTTGTCGAACTCGTTTGCCACGGAAGCGGTGAAGCCAATACGCGGCAGGACTTCAGGCAGTTTGCCCTGCGGACTGAGATGATTTTGGATTCTGACCGTTCCATCGTCGTAGAAATGATAGGTGTAGTCGAGCGTGAATCCCGCCAACTGCATCCCTTGTATATACAGGTCGAGGGCTCCGTAAGAAGATGCGCCTACCTGCACAAGTTGACTGACGGTGACGGTCGTTTCATACTCATTCTGTGTCAGTTGTACTGCTGACGGACGGATGCGCAGTTGGTTGACCCCCTTGGAATAGAACAAGGTGGACACCATGTTGCCATAGCCTTCTGCATAGCCCCCGTTGACACGGAAGGCATCCCATGAGTCAAACTCATTGGCAAGCGGGGCACGCCAGAGGTTGAAGGTAAGGGGTGATTTGAGCACAGGTTTTCCGTCTACCTCTATCTGCTCGAGGTTGCCCGTCTCCTTGTTGATGACATAGCAGAAGCCCTTGCCGCTTATTTTGATTTGCTTGTCGTCTTCCTGTGTGCTGATATTCTTGGAGGTCAGCCTCAGTTGGGGAGCAGGGATGTTCCACGACGAGAGTTCGAGTTGGTCCCATGCCACCTCATGGCCGGCCTTTGCCCACACCTCGTCTTTCTTCAGCGAGGAGGTGATGGTGAGACGATATTCCTTTCCTGCCACAATGGACGGTTTGTGATATGGGATACGTACCACCTGCCTCTGCTGAGGAGCTGTGGTGAACTGGATGTCGCCCTCTTCCAAGACTTGGTTGTCGGCCATCAAGGTCCAATGTGAAGCATATTGTGAGAGACTTGTGAAATACAGCCGATTGGTCACCTCCACCTCACCGGTCTCATCATTGAGCAAACGGATGCTTATGGGTTGCGTGGTCCATTTCATCTGTTTCATCTCAGGCTGCACGGTGCGGTCGGGCCAGATGCTGCCGTAGGTGCGCATGTTTCCGCCAATCGTATAGAAAGTACCCTCGTCGCCACTGCCGTCGAAAGTGAGGTAGAGCACCGCCTCGTCGGCACGTCCCTCACCATCAGCCAAGCACTTGTTGTAGATTGCCACATTGTCCATCTCAGCATCGGCTGTGTATATGGTCTGAGGGTCCTGGGCATGATTGCCGGCAAAACGGCCGATATTGATTGGGTAAGGGAAGTTGCTCAGCACCCCCCGCTCACTACTTCGGTTGCCACGACGGTTGTTGTTGGTGGGTTCGTTAGCCACGGTCGGTTCTGTTCCTTTCAACTGTCCGTCAATGAAAAGTTTCATTTCCTTGCCATCCCAGGAGGCGGTCACATGATGCCATTTGCCCATCCAGTCGGCAGGCAGGTCGACGGTGAGCGCATGTTTCACGCCGGAGTGCAGGTAGAACTGCAGTTTGTCGCTCCCTTTCTGCACGACGCCAAATTGGGTATTGCCTTTCGTCACATATGGGGCGCCTTCAAACATTCCGCTCAGTTTGCCTGGTTTGACATCGAAACTGACGGTCAACTCTTTTCCAGACAGTTCGACATTGTTGCTGCGATACACCTCTACCCACTCGTCATGTCCATTGAGGTGCAGCACGCCTTTCTCCACCTTGGCATTGCCCATGAGGTGAACAGGAGTGTTGTAGGGTGAACTGTCGGTCAAGGGGCGGATATGTTCTGTGAGTCCAGGGTTGACAAAATCCCATATGGCACCGCCCATCAGTCGTGGATGACGACGTATGACGGCCCAATATTCGTCCAACCCGCCACCAGCGTTCCCCGCCACAGACAGATACTCATCCATAAACGACGGACGGGAATCTTCCGTCTCCGGCACCATGGCAGTGTTCATCTCCAACTCGTAGGGAGTAGGATAACGCGGACCGATGATGTCTTCTCCTGGATGAGCGTATGCATTGCCGCCATACATAAAATAGCGCGTGGGGTCGTATTTCTTTCCCTCTTTGACCACTTCCGTGATAATCGGTCCCTCGCCGCTCTCATTGCCTGCGCTCCAGAACAAGACACAGGGGTGGTTGCGGTCGCGGAGCACCATCTGACGTACACGCTCCAGATACATGCCGAGGAACTTCTCGTCGTTGGAGACATACTCTGTGGCGTGAGCCTCGTCGCCCGTCTCATCAATGATGTACAGGCCATACTCATCTGCCAGTTCAAGATACTTGTTGACAGGAGGATAGTGTGAGGTGCGCACGGCATTGAAGTTGTGCTGTTTCAGTATCTCCATATCCTTGCGTATGGTTTCCTCGTTCATGGCATGTCCCAATTCGGGGTGCTGCATATGTGTATTGGTGGCATTCACCTTGATGGGTTGTCCGTTGAGATAGAACGTCTGATGTCTGATTTCGGTTTCCTTGAATCCCATCTTGCTGCTTATCTGCTGAATGACATTTCCCGACTCGTTGAGCAGTTCGAGTTTCAGCTGATAGAGAACAGGGGTCTCACAAGTCCACTTGTCGGGGTTGGAAATCAGCGAAGAGAATTCGAGCGATTTCTTTCCCTTGCCAGTCATGGTGAAACGGTCGGAAATCATCTCTTTCACTTTGTTGCCTTTCGAATCGGTCAGTGTGGCACGCACGGCATGCTGACTGCCCGTGTCCTCATATTTCTTGACATCAACATTCAACTTGAGCATGGCATCCCGATATTGGTCGTCGAGGTCGGTGGTGACAAACCAATCGAACAGCCGGGTCTTGGGTGTGGCATAGAGGGTCACATCGTCGAAAATGCCTGCCAAACGCCAATAGTCCTGACCTTCCAGATAGTAACCATCACAATATTTCAACACACATACGGCCAACGTGTTTTTGCCGGGCCGCACATAAGGAGTCACATCATACTCAGCAGGTTCCTGCCCCCCTTCATTGTACCCCACCTGCTGACCATTCATCCATACAAACGAGGCGCTTTGGGTCTTTTCCATACGCAGGAATATCTGCTGCCCTTTCCATGAAGAGGGTATGGTGAACGTTTTCCGATAAGCCCCTGTCGGATTGTATTCCTTAGGTACAAATGGCGGATTGGCTTTAAACGGAGCAGCCACATTGCGGAACAGAGGGTCACCATAGCCCTCCATCTCCCAGTTGCTCGGCACATGGATGGTGCGCCACTTGCTATCCTTGAAGTTTGGGGCGAAGAAGTTCTGCGGCACCTCCTCGGGTGTGTTGGCAAAGAAAAACCGCCAGTTCCCATTAAGCGACAGATGCTGTTCGGCCAGGTAATAGGCATGACCTTCCTCCTGGTTCTCCTCAAATACAGAGGTGTTCTCTATGTAATCATAAATGTGCTCCAGATACTGAGCGTTCATCTGCAACGAGCATGCCAGAAACAGGCATAAGGTTAGTCTTTTGATTTCCACGATTTTATTTTGAAAAGGTTGGACTTAAATGCGTTCTCCCGTGCAAAGTTATTCAAAAATATCCGACAACAAAAGGATATTTCTCAAAAACATCTACCTGCCATACAAATTCAACTCACTAGGGCAAATGAGGCATCATTAAATGACTATTGTATAAACTCCTAATCTCCTAAGCTCCCATCAATAATTGACAATTGTCTAAACTCCTAATCTCCTAAACTCCTAAACTCCCATCAATAATTGACTATTGTCTAAACTCCTAAACTCCCATCAATAATTGACAATTGTCTAAACTCCTAATCTCCTAAACTCCTAACCTCCC
>JAGCXX010000272.1 GCA_017961115.1 Prevotella sp.
GGCTGAACGTTGACGGCCAGTCGAAGGTGGTGGATGCCACGGCGAGCGTGGAGGAGCTTGAGGAAGCCATCGGCGAGGTGAGGAAAGCCGCGGACAACATCGGCCTGTCGAAAGGCTGGGAGACGATGATGCTGGGTGTGAACGCTGCGATGGACGTGCTCGGGAAACTGAAAGGCACGGTGGACGACCTGGCGAACAGCTACGAGAGCTGGGAGACGGCGATGGCCACTGTGAACACGATGGCCGGGAAGGACGCCGCCGGACTCGCGCAGCTGACGGACCAGGTGAGCGAGCTTAGCAAGACGATACCGAAGGCCCGCGAGGAACTGGCCGAGGGCCTGTATCAGACCATCTCGAACGGCGTGCCCGAAGCCGACTGGCTGACGTTTCTGGAACAGTCGGCCAAGGCGAGCGTTGGCGGCATAGCCGACCTCGGTGAGACGGTGAAGGTGACCTCTACGGTGATCAAGAACTACGGTCTGGAGTGGAGCCAGGCAGGAGAGATCATTTCACCTTTTCAAGTACAGCATAAGGAGAAAATCAAAAACCGCTCCGCCAATGGCGACATCCTCGGCTGGAGTTTTGGCATCAGCAAGGGGGAAAAGCAAGCTTTATTTTAAAAATTTGGAGAATTCCAAAAGATTTCATAATTTCGCTGAATGTAACCAATGACTTTGAGAATAAACTTGTTTTAAAATATGAAGAAGTTTTTTGTATTTCAGTTAGTCCTGTGGCTGTCATTCCATGTACAGGCAGCTTCCACGTTTACCACCAAGGAGGTGCCCGTAAACCGGGGCGGACAAGACGATGGCACCGTCACATTGCGTTTCTACGACGATATGCCAACAGTGCCCTATATCGCCATTACCGAATTCCAACAACTCATGCTCCCTGGCTCAACGATGAGCGTGAGTGCAAATGGCTCAGATGAGTTCGTCGTCAAAAATCCTTATGGCGAAGCCACGATAAACACCGCCACCGAAACGTTTCATTCGAACGACTACATGGGCTTCACCAACCTCATGAGCCTGTTTCAGGAGGGGATGGACAATGTCTACTACGACGGGGCGCCCTTCATACGCTACAGAAAGCAGGAACTGACACCATCGTCGGCTGAGGTGACCTTCGACTTCAAGAAGTACGGCATAGACCTAAGAAGCGACGAAAACGAAGTGTATTTCCCCTTTGCTACCCTTGCTGACCTTTATAGCGACTTGTACTACCACATTGCTGGTTATAACGGCGAGAAGGTCATCTTGGTAACAGACAACCAAAACGCGACTTTTGCCATACTTGAAAAGGAAGGTACGAAAAGGGTGCTCGACACAGAGACCCGCAGTGAAGATATGGCCGCATACTGCTATAGCGAATTGTGTTTCGTGGTTGACCATTTCTATGGGATGCCTGGTCGCTCACCCATAGAGAATGCCATCCGCAACGGCGGACTGGATGAGGCTCTTGACATTGTCGACAACGGTGCTGACATCAAGACATTGCTCAAGAGCACCGACATGAAGGAGTATTTATTTGGAATGGATTGTCTGCAAGTGTTGCTCCAAGACGGAGGCCACACCCAAATGATGGTCGGCCGTATGACTCGTAATGAATGGGGAGACTTTGGGTTAGAAGATGACGAAGCCATCCAAAGTTTGAAAGAGAAATATCCAGAACTGGCCAAAGCGAGTGAGGAATATGTAGCGAATGAATTAATGATGTCGCCAAAAGCCATTAAAATGATGGTGCTAAAGTTTAATCGTCCCACCAAGGGAACCTATTATAAACAAGGCGATACGGCCTATCTGTTTTACGACACGTTCGGAATGACCAACAATGCCGCTTGGAAAGCCTACTATGACGGTGGCTGCAAGGGCGATCTCCCTGCTATCGACAGCACTTTCTTAGGCGACCTGACTGTAGTGCTCGATGCTTTGAAGCAGGCTGACGAAGACCCAGAAGTGAAGAACCTCGTGATTGACTTGGCCTGCAATCCTGGCGGTTCAATCGACGTGGTGATGGCCATGACCGCTCTTATGGGGCACCAAAGCCACTTCTATTGTGAGAACTTGCTGACCGGTCAGCGACAGAAGATTTATTATGACGTAGACTGCAACTTCGACGGTGTGTTTGACGAGCGTGACAAAGACGTGAAGTATAACCTCAACTTTGCCGTGCTCACAACAGACATTTCCTTCTCCTGCGGCAACTTGTTCCCTTCGTTAATGAAAGAATTGGGCTATCCCATCATCGGTGAGAAGAGCGGTGGCGGCGCGTGTGCCGTGCAAAACTTCATCACCCCCGAAGGATTGCAATACCAAATGTCGTCGGCACGTTCCCGTCTGACCAACAGCCAATGGGAGAACATCGACGGAGGCATAACGCCTACATATACCCTCAATATCCCGCCGGGCGATTACACTGGCTACTCCATCTTCTACGACATACCTGCCATTAGCGACATCATCAAACAAAGCATTCAGGGTGAAGGCTCAGGTATTCAAACTCTTCCTACCGCTCCCAATGCCACTGACGACAACTGGTATACCATAGATGGTCGTCGTCTCGACACTCAGCCCACCCAAAAGGGTGTTTACATCCATCATGGGAAAATAGTTATTCCTCCAATCCGTGACTAATAGCATCCCCACGACTGGCGGTGGTGGTTATGCCACACGGTCGGTGGAGGTGTCATCCAGCAGAGCATCGGTTTCGCTGTCTGGGATGGTCTCAAGCCAATGTTGGTCCACTTCTACAACGGCGATTACCACCTTCAGGGAAAATATATAATCGCAAGTCCAACTTTTTTGTGTTTTCCACGATGAGATGGCATCATGATTGCCCATGGTGTGTTATAGACGTAAACCGAAAAAGGCACGTATTCGCCATTTTTGGTTATGCAAAGCAAGACTCTCTTCTTTGCCAATATTTGTGAAGTTGTATACCATCGACAGACCGTAAAATTTGTTGCCGGCTTGACGAATCACAGCCCCACGGCCTGTGATGATTACCTCAGGAAAGTGATAGTTTAGAGGTACTTTGGTATCGCCGAATGTCATCGATGTGTTGCTGTAAACGATGAATGTGGGTAGGCTGGAGATGTGCATAAGCCAACCCTTAAAAGGAACGTAGTTATAACCATATCCAGCGCCTAAAGCGATATTTGTCATCTTCAAATCCATCTTCTTTTCCCAGTCCAACTCAGCATGCTGCCCCATTGCCGAAGCTGCCAAGAGAAAACTGCCGGCGGAACGCCGCTGGATGTAGCTCTGCGAGAATGCGGCGGGGTAGGAGAAACGGTGGCTGTTGAAGGCGTAGTAAGCATTTAGGTTAAGTGTCTTCACAGAAAGCATGTCGGCTGGCAGTTCGACACGCTCCATGCCCTCATGGTCGTGCCACCCCGTGAAATTCTTTGCGTCCTGATAGATGAAGTCCCAACCGAAACGCTTGCCGTAGGAGTTGATATTCAACTCATAGTCGTTGTACTTTCCCATCAGTTTGGCAGGATTGAGAGCCATACTGACAGAAAAGCCCAAATAACTTACGGCCACGCTGATTGTGGATTTGTAGTCGGCGGTCATTTCCGATTTGAAATGTTGCCCATTCTCCATTCCCTCAGATTCTATCTTCGCGCCTGAGAAATTAAACCGAGCCTTAATGGTCCACTTCGTCTTTGGCCGTGTGACATAGGTCGTGTCGATGTAACCTTTGCTGTAGTGCGTGGACAATACACTGTCAAAACGATGGAAGATGTTCTGCGCAGACAGAGGAAGAATCAGACTGTTCATCATGACAAGAAGTATCACAGCCACACATTTCCCATGGGGCTGCAATCTGTCCGTCCTTGTCAATATGTCTTCCTTTTCTTGTCCCATATCTGTCATTTTCTTCTCACGCTTCCACCTTCTCCGTAAGCCGAGAGTGCGATAGCGAACAGGTTGGTGATGATGGTCCGTATGCTCATATTGGTCTTATTCCGATGTGTGGTCATCTTTTTTTGCCTGGGTTGTCATTCGATTGGCTAAATTACATATAAAAACGCAAAACTATGCGATTTTGTCTGAAAAAATATCACAGATGATGAAAATCTTTACTGGCTGCCTTAACGAGATGGGTTCTTCCATAAGATTCCGACAATGATGGTAAGATACCCAGCAAGGCACACCATCGGGGCGATGACGATACGGCGGACGGAGAAGATGTCTTCCTGGAATTCTGTCTCTGTACTGCCGTCTCCTGTCATGAGCACCATGCCAATGGCGATTGTCAAGCAGGCGGAGAGGATAATCACATAGTTGGTGCGGCCGAATGGGGTATAAGGCTCAGTGTTTTTGGAAATGGTTGGCATGTCTTTCAAAATTTTGATGATATTGTCTTACAAGTTGTTCACGTTCATAACGATAGGCTGTGCCCAATGATTGCTGCATGGTTTTCAACCATACAAGGGCGGTATACAGAGAGGCTTGCTGTCGCTTTGGCCCAATGGTTTCAATCCACGACAGCCATTCATCGCTCCTGACGAGAAGGTCGGCGAGGATGTCATCTCCCCGAGAGGTCATGCCATTCTCGTAAAAGCATCGCGCTAAGGAGACGGCCGACTCTGTATAGGGGATGTTGTAGGAGGGTAATTCCTTCTCCCATTTCTCCGCTACGGCAAGTGCCCTGCGCTTGTCGCCTTTCGACAGCAGACTGTCAATGAGGATGCTCATCACATATTGGTGGGTGCGGGCCATATGCATGACATCGTCATCCACATACAATCCTTTTTGGTGCAGTCCTCCATATCTGAAACGGTGCATCACGTTTTCATACATCCGTTCCACGTCTGCCCGTGGACCATCCGATTCGGGCGCGATGCGGTAGGCCATGCCCTCAAGCACATAATGGTCGCGCAGGTAGGGTATCTCGCTCTCTCCTAAACTGATAGAGGCGTAGATGGGACGTTTCCAGTCTCCATGCGAAAGCATCTCAAGCACAAACAAATCATTCTTCTGCAGATAGCGGATGCCTTTCAGAGAGATGGTCATCTGCTCTCCCGAAGTTGTTACCGTGACACTGTCGGTAGGGATACAGTGCCTTTCGGGATTGTCGCCGAGCACCCAGTATCGGATAATGTTACGCAATTCGAAAGGGGCATCACCAAAAGTCTTGCGGGCCTCTTCGGGATGTTCACGATACAGTTCGAGGATATTCTCCTTGAGGTCGGGCCTCACTTCCACAAAATCGTTCTTTCCTTCCTGATAGTCCGCACGGTTCCAATCAAAGGGTAGGGCGGGGGAGTCATAGGCGGGCCGTTTCATCTGGTCGATATACCAGTCGGTATTCACATACGACAGGTTGCAGTCGCGGGTGTCGGTGCGCTTTCCTTCCACCTCATGGTTATACCACAGCGGGAAGGTGTCGTTGTCGCCATTGGTGAGAATGATGGGATATCCCTCGCGAGGCATGCTCTCCAGGTAGTTCAGACCGAAATCCCTGCAGGCGTAGCGGCCGGAGCGGTCATGGTCATCCCAAGTCTGACTCA
>JAGCXX010000273.1 GCA_017961115.1 Prevotella sp.
AGAATATCGAGGGCATCCGCATCCTGACCATCCACAAGAGCAAGGGACTTGAGTATGAGAATGTCATCATGCCTTTCTGCGACTGGCAACTGGAGAAGACCAACACCATCTGGTGTCATACTGAAGAAGAGCCATACAAAGACTTGCCAATACTTCCTGTCGACTACAGCCTCAGTTCCATGGAGAACACCACCTACGAGCAAGACGGCCATCAGGAACATTTGCAGAACATGGTAGACAACCTCAACATGCTCTACGTGGGATTCACCCGCGCCCGCACCCGCTTGTATGTCTTTGGCGTGTCTCAGAATCCAAATTCCAAGAATAAAGACACATCGTCGAGGCGCAGCCTGCTGATAGAGAACAGCCTCAGAAAGATGGCCTCACCAAAAGAGGGAGACCTCTATCTGGGTGACAGCCAAATCCAAATCCAGGATGACGGCCACATCTTCTTCGACTACGGCATTGCTCCTAAACAGGAGGAGCAATCGACGGAAAAAGAGCAGAAAGAGAGTCAGAACCTGCTGCTGCAACCCGACCGCAGTGAGCCGTTTGTCATGAAATCCTATCCCAATGCCGCCCATTTCAGGCAGAGCAACAGCAGTCATGCCTTCACCAGCACTGACCCTCAAGAGTTGCTCCGTGCCAGTTACATCAGCCGCGGCAACCTGCTACATGAGATTTTTTCCCGTCTCCGCAGTATCGAGGACATCGATAATGTGCTGCAGGAGATGACCCATGAGGGAATACTCTATGATGAAGTCACACCAAAGGAATTGCAGGACATGCTGGCCACAGCCCTCAGCAACAAGTTGGTGAGAAGTTGGTTCACCGGACAATGGACACTTCACAACGAGTGCGGCATCATCACCAAAGAAGACGGTCACCCAAAGGTGCTCCGTCCCGACCGTGTGATGACCGACGGCAAACGCACCATCGTGGTAGACTTCAAATTCGGCAGATATGATAAAGAACACGAAAAACAGGTACGCCGCTACATGACTCTGCTTCACGACATGGGCTATCCTCAGGTTGAAGGATACCTCTGGTATGTGAGTTTCAACAAAACCCAAAGAGTAAAACCGCTATGAACTCCCCCATCATACCCCACTGCACACCTTTTCTGAAACATGTGGCAAAAGACCTGCTCACACGTTACGGCCACGACCTGTCGCACCTCACCGTCGTCTTCCCCAACAAGCGCGCCTCGCTGTTTCTCAACGAGTATCTCTGTGAGTTGAGTGAGAAACCGGTCTGGAGTCCCTCCTATACCACTATCAGCGAGTTGTTTCGTTCGCACAGTCCTCTTACTGTCGCCGACGACATCAAGCTTGTGTGCGACCTGCACCGCAGTTATGTTACCTGCACCGGCAAAGAGGAGACACTCGACCAATTCTATAGCTGGGGCGAGGTGATGCTTTCCGACTTCGATGACATCGACAAGAGCATGGCCGACACAAAAGCCATTTTCACCAACCTCCGCGACCTCCATGAATACGACAGCATCGATTATCTCAGCGATGAGCAGATAAAAGTGCTCAAGTCTTTTTTCAAGGATTTCAACGAGCATCACAACACAAAACTGAAGGAGAAATTTCTCAATCTTTGGAGCCGTTTCGGCGACATCTACACCCATTACAACGAGCTACTGCGCCAGCAAGGACTCTGCTACGAGGGAGCCCTATTCCGTTCGGTAGTGGAAGACACCACCATTGATTTTGGAAAAAGCACCTATCTCTTTGTCGGATTCAACGCCCTTCAGGAAGTGGAAAGGCAACTCTTCCGCCGTCTTCGCCGAGAATGCGAAGTGGGATTCTACTGGGACTACGACCGCTTCTACATGGAGAACGACAATGAGGCGGGCGCCTCCATCCGCAGGTTCATGAACGAGTTTCCCAACTTTCTCAACAGCGATGACGACACCATCTACAACAACCTGAGCAATACGGAGCGCGAAAAACACATCTCCTATATCGGAGCCTCGACCGACAGTATCCAGGCCCGCTATGTGGGTCAATGGCTTCAGGACGAGCGCCGTGTGAAAGACGGCAACCGCACTGCCATTGTCCTCTGCAACGAGGGTCTTCTCCCCACCCTCATCCATTGCATCCCCACCGAAGTCGAGGAAGTCAACATCACATCAGGTTTCCCGCTCGGTCAGACAGCTGTCTCCTCTCTGATTGTCCAACTGCTCGAACTCACCCTGTTCGGCAGGTCAGGCAAAGACAAGTACCGCCAGAAATTCGTCATCAGCCTGCTCCGACATCCCTATGCCATGTATATCTCCGACCAATCCTCAGAACTGTGCGAGAAGTTGGTGACCGAGCACCATTATTACCCTTCGCGCGATGAGCTGTCGCTCGACGACGGTCTGAGGATGCTGTTCCGCGACCTTAGCCTTTCATCGGACCATGCCCAAGAATATGATGCCAACCGTGAGACCAACCAATGGTTGCTCGACATCATCCGCCATGTGGCCATGGCCGTGCAACAGGCCCAACTCACCGATCCGCTGACCCATGAGTCGCTGTTCCGCGCCTATACGCTCATCAACCGCCTCCATACCCTGCTTGCCAGCGGAGACCTGAAATGCGACCCCACGACCTACCAACGCCTGATACGCCAGTTGCTGTCCACAGTCAGCATACCCTTCCACGGCGAGCCTGCCGTCGGTCTTCAGGTGATGGGTGTGCTCGAGACGCGCAACCTTGACTTCGACCATCTGCTTGTCTTGTCGTGCAATGAGGGCAACATGCCCAAAGGTCTCGACAGTCCCTCGTTCATCCCCCAATCCATCCGCCATGCTTTCGGACTGAGCACCATCGACAACAAGGTGGGTCTCTATGCCTACTATTTCTTCAGGATGCTTCAGCGCGCAGGCGATGTGACCATCATGTATGGCAATGCCCCAGAAAAGAAGAACACGGGTGAGAAGAGCCGCTTCATGCTTCAGTTGCTGCTGGAGGGTGTGCATACCATCGACAAGCGCGTGCTCTGTTCCCATCAGACGCCCACCATACGCCAGCGCCATCCCATCGTGAAAAGTGAAGAGGTGATGCAACACCTCCGTTCGATGACCACACTTTCTCCTACCGCCATCAACCGCTACCTGCGGTGCCCCATCATGTTTTTCTTCAATTATGTGGCAGGCATCAAGGAGCCCAACGATGAAAGCGATGTGATGGACAATTTGAAGTTTGGCAACATCTTCCATGATGCCTCTCAGATGATTTATGACATGATTACGGGTGTCGACCGCGAGAACCTCAAGGCCAAGGACGTGTTTACCTTTGGTGGGCACGACATCAGCCCATCGATGATTGAGCATGTCTTAAATGACCCAACCATCATCAGCCGCAACCTCAACAAGGCCATCATGAATCACTTGTTCAAAAATCCAGATGGCGACAAGGTGCCCGACCTCAACGGACTTCAGTTAATCAACATCAAGGTAATCCATCACTATCTCCGCCAATTGATGAAAATAGACCACAGCCTTGCTCCTTTCACCATCCGTGGTCTTGAGGGCGATGTGTTCACCACTATTGCGGTGAAGACCAGTGAGGGGGAACGCCAATTGAAGATAGGAGGACGCATTGACCGATTGGATGAGGTGACAGACAGGGATGGTGTGCGCCGCATCCGTGTCGTGGACTACAAGACAGGAGTCAAAGACGTGAAAACAAGCCTCTCAGGCATAGATGATGTTTTTGACAGCAACAAAATTGACAACCATAGTGACTACTACCTCCAAGCCATGCTCTACTCCATGATTGTGAGAGGCGACACTGCCATCAATCCCAATAGACTGGAGGTAAGCCCTGCGTTGCTCTTCATTCAGAAAACTCAGCAAGACAACTACAGTCCGGTTCTGAAATTCGGAAATCAGGAAATCAAAGACATCCAACCATACATAGAAGCCTTTGAGCAGCATCTTTCTGCACTGATTGCGGAAATCATGGAACCCAGCAAACCCTTTGAACCTACCACGGAAAGAAAGCGCTGCGCCAACTGCATCTATTCAAATGTGTGCGGCAATTATGCGAGCGAGTCGAACTCGGCAGAACTCCATCAGCACGCCAACGACGAAAACAACGGCAGCGACAGCAACGCAAAATAGCGGCAATGCCCACATACCCACAAGAGGCCATGCCTTGCTGACGGTTGTCCACAGCAAGGCATGCACGGTGGAATGGGTATGGATGATGTAAACAGCAAAAGACAGCGGTGCCACGGTGAGTATGGCCTTCCTCATTCTCTGGTTGCCTATTGTCATGTTCTTCATGAAAAGGAAGAAAGCCACCGACAATGGCAGCACGAGACCATGGTATGCCATAGCGAAGACCGTAAGATGCTGGCTGCCAAGTTGTCCGTTTTTATACACAGTGTAGGCATACATCATCATAAGTATTCCCAGATATGCGAGCAATGCGACAGTTGGCTTGGCAGACTTCTCATGGTATCGCTTGATATACCCTCCTATCATGAACAAATAGACGAAGAGCACAATTTGCTGGTCGTCCATCAGGTACTGCCCACCCAAGGGTTGGAAGCACACTATGCCTCCCACCACCAACACAGCCTGATACTGCTGTTTGGACACATGCTGCAGCCCCCATGCCAGCAGAGGGCATAAGAGCATCAGTGCAATATATGATGTGACAAACCAATAGGAATTGGAAATCAAAGGCAAGGCGTGTCTTGCCAGGTCGTATCGGTCAAACGGATTGATGCTCACCGCCACCGCCAGCAAATAGATGCCAACGGCATACACCCATGTGGTGCTCCACACCTTCCAGATGCCCCTCAACCTCAGTTGCGTCTTGTCAATCAGGAAATAGCCCGTGATGAGTATGTAGCAATTGACACTCGGCAGGGCCATCAGTTTCAGCAGTTCAAGAATGCTCCACAGCACAAAGCCCCCGTTTTGTGATGCATCGACCCGGAAATCGCCATAGATGTCGAGTCCGTAGTTGAACACATGGTTGAGCACCACGCCAAACATTGCGAGGATTCGGAGCAGTTCGAACTGCGCCAAGCGGGAGTTGCTGTTATTGTTCACCATAGTTCACAAAAAAAGGAGACCTTCACAGTCTCCATCCTTTGCGGTGCGTACGGGACTCGGACCCGTGACCTCCGGCGTGACAGGCCGGCATTCTAACCAACTGAACTAACGCACCAATCAGAACTGTTGGCGGTGCGTACGGGACTCGGACCCGTGACCTCCGGCGTGACAGGCCGGCATTCTAACCAACTGAACTAACGCACCAATCTTGTGGTTGTTCTGATTTGCGGATGCAAAGGTAGGTTAAAAAATCCGAACGACCAAACTTTTCCGAAATTTTTTACATGAAAAAATACATCATGACGGCATCACCATAGCGGCAGTCTTTCTGTATCCAATCTATCAGTCTCGCCCCTGCCGTAAAACCTGCCCCTTCGAAGAGTTTCCTGGAATAGTCGTTTTCCACATCCACAAAAGCATATACCTGATGCAGGTGCAATGTGTGCCTTGCATAGGCTACAATCTGCATGAGTGCCTCATGCCCATACCCCATGTTTCGGTATTCCCGCGCCACCACGATACCCACTTCCGCCCGTTGGTGCTTGGGCTCGAAATTGAAAAGGTCGATGAGTCCCACGGCTTTTCCATCCTCATTTTCCATCAGCAGCCGCATCTGTTTGTCGGCATAGATGTCGCATGTGCTGCCGACAATATAATTGTTGAGAGAGAATTTGGAGTATGGCACATTGGCACACCCAAAATCCCAAAGTTCAGCGTCGTTTTCTATGGAATACAGAAAATCGAGGTCCTCTGGCTCCAGAGCCCTCAATAACAGTTTTTGTCCAGGCTGTTTCAAAATCATTTCAGCACCTCCTCTGCCGTGATGATGGTTTGTGTCTGTGGATGGTAAGTCCCGATATAGATACCGGGTATCGGTTGACGTTGGAAGATGTCGAGAATGGTCTCAAAGGGATAGGCCTCCACGTCATACACCATATACTTTGGATTTTTGCTGTAGTCGTTCTCCTCCAAACGGTCTAGATGTCCGTTGGGCACTGTCATATTGTCTGCCAAGACAAAAGAAGCCGTCAAACCCTTTTTCCTGGTCAGTTCCCTGCATTGCCGGATGGAGTTTTCGGAGCCGAAGAAGACATATTCGGGTTCACGCCGTCTTGGACTGAAGAATCCAAGGGCCTTACGTGCCTTGTTGGCCTGCATCTGGATGAGGGCAAGAGTCGCCTTGAGACCGATAGCCGTCTTGATGGGTATGGTGAGCCACCACGACGCCCCGCTGTAGTGTTTCTTGAAAAAGATGAGCATGGCCTCGTAGAACACATGCACATATCGGAAAGACGACTTCTGCGTGCTCTCCCCCTTGTAGTGGAGAATGGTCTCTGGCAAATACCAATTGCTGTATCCCCCTTTGATTAGGCGGTAGGACAAGTCGATGTCCTCTCCATACATGAAGAAGTCTTCATCGAGCAGACCCACTTTATCCACAGCCTCCCGCCTGAGCATGCAGAAAGCCCCGCTCACCACCTCAATCTCGGCAGGCTGGTCCCATGGCAGATACCCCATGTAGTAATGCCCCATCTTCCTGTGTTTGGGGAAATGCCTGCACAGTCCCGACATTTTGTAGAAAGCCGTCATCGGTGTGGGCAGTCCCCTCCTCGACTCCATTGCCTTCTCCCCGTCAGACTTGAGCATCATCACCCCTGCCGCCCCAGCCTGAGGCTGCTGTTCCATATGTTGCAACACCTTTTTGATGGTTTGTTCCCCCACAATGGTGTCGGGATTGAGCAGCAGCACATACTCTCCCGTGCTCCGCCGTATCGCCACATTGTTGGCCCTGGCAAAGCCCAGGTTGTGGTTGCTTTCCACATAACTCACCTCGGGGAAGAACTCCGCTACATACTTTATGCTCTCGTCCTTGGAATGGTTGTCGACGACAAACACCTCCGCTTCAATATCCTTCAGAGCCCTTTTCAGACTTTCGAGACATTGGTACAGATAATGTCTGACATTATAGCTGACGATGATGACGGAGAGTTTCATCCCAAAAGTCTTCAGGTTTGCGGGGTCGTCTCAGCCACACATCTGTCAATAGTGGGATAGACAAACATCAGGCAGATGGCATGGATGAGTGCAAGATACATAAAAGTAGGATTGAGGAATAGATAATAGAGCACGATATTGCTCAATACCGGCACACAAAGCACCAGCATCCTAAGCAATCCCCACTGAAGCAAGGCATCTTCCTTGCGCGTGGTCAGGTCGTTCGCAATATATTTGAACTTGAACAGCCTCAAGGCAAGCGGTATGGATGAGAGTGCTACCAGTTCCATCACCACAGCACAGATGAATTCTGTCTTTTTGCTCTCCGCCAACGCGCCCGACTCCCACAGGGAGAACTCATATAAGATAACGAGCAGGACAGCCACGGAAATCGTGCCCCAAAGCGTACACAGCAAAATGTTCTTGGTCTTCTGCATAAGCACAAAGTGAAAGAAGGGTAAGATTATGGTGTGTTGAACGGCGTTCGGTTGATGATGGAGCGCCCAAGTGTCACCTCGTCGGTATATTCCAGTTCATCCCCCACAGAGATGCCCCTTGCGAGGACAGAGAGCTGCACGTCGTAAGGAGCGAGTTTTCGAGAAATATAGAAATTTGTGGTATCCCCCTCCATGGTGCTCCCCAGGGCGAGGATGACCTCCTCCACCTGTCCTCCTGCCACCCTTTCCACCAGGGAGTCGATTTGCAGGTCGGAAGGCCCGATGCCCTCCACCGGCGAGATGACCCCACCGAGCACATGATACAGTCCGCGGTATTGCTGCGTATTCTCCACCGCCATCACGTCCTGCACATTTTCGACAACGCAGACCTGTGAGCGGTCGCGCCTGTTGTCCGCGCAAATCGGGCACACATCGGTGTCGCTGATGTTGTGGCAAACCCTGCAATACTTCACTTCCCTCCTCATCTGAGTCAGGGCCTCAGCGAAGACCTCTACGTCGGCAACGGGCTGGCGCAAAAGGAAGAGCACCAGGCGCAAAGCAGTCTTGCGCCCGATGCCGGGGAGTTTGCTGAACTCCCCCACGGCTTTTTCGAGGAGAGCCGAGGGATATTGCTGGAGCATCCTATGTTCAGAAGAGGTAGATGCCCAGTCCTATCCTCAGTCCCACGTTGGAATACTTGCTGTGGTCGTTGAGTGACTGCTCGTAGTAGATGGCCGGTTCGATGGTGACGGTGCGGTTGATGAAGAAGGCGTATCCAATCTCCACAGTCGGCATGATGTCGTTGTAGTCATTGCTGCCATGCTTGTATGTGGCACCAGCACCCAGATAGATACCATTTTGGATGATGTAATACCTGCCCTCGGCACCTACGGAAAACCTGTCGGGTGTGATATCATCGCCGATGTGGTTGTATCCAATACTGCCAAGCAACATCAGGTTGTCGTCGAGAAGGTATCCTCCCTTGGCCTGAAATCCTACGTTGAGGTCACTTGTTCCGTTGTAGCTGAAATCCAATCCAGAGAACGATGCACTGATGTATTTCTTGCCTTGCTCAAACTGTGCACTTGCAGTGAGTGTCATTGCAAGCGCCAACAACAAAAAAGAAAGTTTCTTAATCATGATTGAATGTATTAAATGAATTGGAGTGATTAGATTGATAGTTCTATTTTTTAACCGACTTGCGGAAGTTGACCAGCCATGTGGAGAAGGAGCCAATAGCCACTGCCAGACAGACGGCACCGAGGATATATCCTATATTGGTAGGAATCTTCGGCCCCAGCATGTTGGGACTGACGAAGATGAATGTGGTGCAAACTGTGGTCATGAACAACGCCGGAATCAAGGAAATGAAATAGGGCTTGTTGTGTTTGGCCAGATATACCGTGATTGCCCATAGCGTGAAGACCGACAGTGTCTGGTTGCCCCATCCGAAATACTGCCAGATAGTGTTGAATCCGTCAGGATTCTCCATCTGCCATACCAGCAGGAGGACTGATGCGCCAAACATAGGCAGAGAGATGGCAAGACGCTTGGGAATGGAGCGCTGCTCCATATTCAAAGCCGATGCGATAATGAGCCTTGCACTGCGGAATGCCGTATCGCCGCTTGTGATGGGAGCCGCCACCACGCCGAGGACAGCGAGGATGCCTCCAAAGACACCGAGCCATCCCTGACAGACATGCTGCACCACACTTGGAGCGGTGAAGAACTGTACGAGAGTCCTTGGCGAGTCGCCCTGAAGCTGCTCATTGAACTGCTGCACCACTTCTGCCGGCACTACCTCACGCCATCCGCCGTAATAGAAGAAATAGGAAGAAACGGTAGCCCATATCAGCGCCACCAATCCCTCGGTAATCATAGAGCCGTAGAATACCGGCCTTCCGAGTTTCTCATCCTTCAGACATCTGGCCATCAGCGGACTCTGCGTGGCATGGAAACCACTGATAGCCCCACAGGCGATGGTGAGGAATATGCATGGGAAAATAGGATTCTTGGTCATAAACGAATCTGCTCCAAGGATTTCGGCCGGTTGGTTGCGATTCACATCCGCCAGGTTGTCCCACAACTCAGGCAGTACCGGCCACTTGAACAACAGCACCACCAGCAATGCAGCCGCCATGAAGAGGAGCGAGAAAGCGAAGATGGGATAGAACCTGCCGATAATCTTGTCGATGGGCAGCATGGTTGCCAAAATATAGTAAGCGAAAATGACAATCACCCATACAATCAGTCCTGCTGGCAGCATGTTCTCGAGCAACAGGGCCGGACTATACACAAACACGACACCCACCATGACAAGGAGGAACACGGAGAAGACCAGCATCACCGCCTTTGTCACCTTGCCGAGGTACTTGCCGATGAGTTCCGGCAGATTGGCTCCACCATTGCGTATGGACAACATTCCGCTGAAAAAATCGTGCATGGCACCGGCGAAGATACATCCGAGAACAATCCACAGATACGCCGATGGTCCATACCAGGCACCCATGATGGCTCCGAAGATGGGGCCTGTGCCTGCGATGTTCAGAAACTGAATCATAAACACCTTCCAAGTAGGAAGTGCTATGAAATCCACGCCATCCGCCTTGGCTATGGCTGGAGTTGGCCTTCCGTCGGGTGCAAAGACTCTTTCAATGAACTTACCATAGAAAAAATACCCGGCAATGAGTACCAGAAGACTAAGTAAGAATGATAACATTTCTCAAATCAATTGATTATAGGTGCAAAATTACAAATATTATTTGAAAAAAGGAAAATATCCGTAACTTTAATTTCATTAAGTTACCATGCTTTCATAAATAAATCGTAACTTTGCAACAAAATCAGAATTACTCCTTCCCAATAATGGCAAAAAAAATTTACTTGACCCTCATCTTGTGCATGATGATTCTCGGTGTCTGCGCCCAAGTGCCCAAGTATGAGGTGCGCGCAGTATGGCTGACCACGCTCAACGGCCTTGACTGGCCATCAGTGAAAGCCACGAGCACAGAATCCATCGAGCGCCAAAAGCAACAATTACGCAACATCCTCGACCGTCTCGGTCAATCGCATGTAAACACCATACTTCTCCAAACCCGTGTACGTGCCACAACGCTTTACTCCTCGCGTTATGAGCCTTTTGACGGATGCCTTACCGGCAAGCCCGGCCGCGATCCAGGCTACGACCCTCTTCAGTTTGCCATCGACGAGTGCCACAAGCGCGGCATGGAGTTGCACGCATGGGTTGTCGCCATCCCCGTCGGGAAATGGAACAGCATCGGTTGCCGCCAACTCCGCGAGCGATATCCTTCGATGATCATGAAGAAGGACGACGAGGGCTACATGAATCCAGAGAACAGCCAGACAGCGGGCTATATCGCCAACATCTGCCGTGAGATTGTGGACAGGTATGATGTTGACGGCATCCACCTCGACTATATCCGTTATCCGGAGAACTGGAAATATAAGGTGAGCCGCAGTCAGGGCCGCGAGAACATCACCCGTATCGTGAGACAGATACACCAGTCGGTGAAATCATCGAAGCCCTGGGTGAAGGTGAGTTGCTCGCCTGTGGGCAAATACAGCGACCTGAGCCGCTACCCCAGCCGTGGGTGGAACGCCTATGAGACGGTGTGCCAGGATGCCCAGGGCTGGCTCCGTGAGGGAATCATGGACCAACTCTACCCCATGATGTATTTCAAGGGCGACAACTTCTATCCCTTTGCCGTGGACTGGGCCGCCAACACCTATGGCCGCACCATCGCTCCCGGACTGGGCATCTATCTTCTTTCCCGCGGCAACGACGGAGCCAACTGGCCCCTCACCGACATCACCCGTGAACTCCACGTGCTTCGCCAACTCGGCATGGGACATACTTATTTCAGGAGCCGTTTCTTCACCGACAACGTGAAAGGCATCTACTCATTCGTTGAGCGGCAGTTTGACACCTACCCCTCCCTCACCCCACCGATGACCTGGCAGTCGTCAGTGCGCCCCACACGTCCCCAAGGCATCAAATTTGAAGACAGTGATGACCTTCTCCGTATCAGTTGGTGGGGAGCCAAAGACCAAAGCGGCGCACCTTATTTAATGTATAATGTCTATGCGAGCACGAAGACGCCTGTCGACATCAAGGATGCCCGCAACCTTGTGGCACGGCGCATCACCCAACCTCAACTCGCCATCAGCAAGGACGACGGCCAACACTATTATGCCGTGACTGCCATCGACCGTTACGGCAACGAGAGTGATGCCATCCAAAGCAACCAACCTAAGCGGCAGAGCCAGGTGAAATGGCTCAAGAATGACGGGCGCAACCTGGAAATGCCCCCTCGTGACTCCACGATGGAGTATGACTACCTCAACATTACCAATATGGCCGGCAACGTGATGACCATCCGCGCTATGACCGACAAGAACATCAACATCCGCACCCTTCCCAACGGGGTTTACAACCTCAATGCTGTGGACCGCCACAAGCACGTGCGCCGCATCGGCCAATTTATGGTGAAGAGAGACGTTGATTTTTGATTTAAAGCTTGCTTCTGCACTCGGTTTGCACGACAATTGAGCTTCGAACATAATGAAAGCCAGCCCTTTTCCGGGCTGGCTTTCGCATGAATGCAGTTGAATTATCTTTAAAGATTATTACTTAGAAGGGGAGGTCCTCGCCGGAATCTTCTGCTGATGCTGCAAAGGTGTCTGCTGCCGGTGGCATTGGCGGAGCGATGGGGTTATTGGGTATGGGAGATGCTGAAGCAGCCACATTGCCGGCATTAGCGGCATTGGGAATGACAGGCCTTACATCAAAAGCCCTGATGCTGTTGAACCACCTACCATTGTACTCCCTTGCGTCGATGTCGAATGAGACGTTGACATCCTGTCCCTCCTGTATGTTGAATCGCTGCAGTCTTTCCTCCCCAAATACGGAGAAGACCATTTTGCGAGAGAATTGTCCATCGATGGTTTCGAGCACAAATTCCTGCACTTTCCAATCACCCCTTGCCGATGTACCTGTTTTTGGCTCGAGCGCCTGAATTATCTTACCTTGTAATTCCATAAAAAATGATATATTAAATGATAAATAGATTGAGTTATTCCGATTGTTAAATCAGATGCGAAATTACAAAATTTAGTGCAGACCAAGAAACTTTTGCCCCATTTTTTTGTCATGTGGTGGGATTTTTGTAATTTTGTAGTCAATAACAACAAGACATAGGTCAAACAGCATACAGCATAGGCCAAAAGCCCTGAACAACAAGCATATTAACAATCAAAATCAGATACCAATGAGATTTACCCTTTCAAGCAGCACCCTTAGCAGCAAGTTGACCATCCTCTCCAAGGTCATCATGAGCAAGAATTCCATGCCAATCCTCGAAGGTTTCCTCTTCGACGTGAAAGACGGACAGTTGACCCTCACTGCCTCCGACAGTGAGAACGTGATGCGCTCCACCTGCGAACTGACAGAGAGTGACGGCAACGGCAGTTTTGTCGTGAGCAGCAGCACCATTTTGGATGCCATGCGCGAATTGCCCGAGCAGCCCCTTATTTTCGAGGTAGACACCATGGAGTATACCGTGAAAGTATATTATCAAAACGGTATGTACAACTTCACCGCGCAGAATGCTGAGGAATACCCTCAAACACAGCCACTTCCCAACGATGTGACCACCATCACGTTTGACTCTGGCGCATTGTTGTCAAATATCAACCGCACCTTGTTTGCCACCGCGACGGAGACACTTCGCCCCGTGATGAACGGCATCTATTTTGACATCACTCCGGAGTATACCGCCATTGTTGCCAGCGATGGGTGCAAGTTGGTCCGCAACCGCGTTTTCACGGTCAAAAACGAGAATCCGTCATCGTTTATCCTCCCCAAAAAGCCTGCCACCCTGCTGAAGAACGTGCTGTCGAAGGACGGCGGCGATGTGATCATCCAGTTCAATGACCGCAATGCTGTCATCAGCTTCTCTGATGGTGTGCTCATCTGCCGTCTGATTGAGGGCCGATACCCCAACTACAACTCGGTGATTCCCAAGGAGAATCCCAATCATCTGCGTATCGACCGCAAGACCTTTGTGAGTGCCCTTCGCCGTGTGATGCCATTTGCCAGCGAGAGCAGCGAACTGGTGAAATTCAAGGTAGACGCCACACAGGTAGAGATTTCCTCTGAGGACATCGATTTCTCGACGAGTGCCAAGGAGAGCCTGAACTGCGAATACGACGGCATACCCATGGCGATAGGTTTCAAGGGCCCTGCCCTCACCGAGATACTGAACAGCATAGACAGCGAAGAAGTCATCATCGAGTTGGCCGACCCCAGCCGTGCCGGTGTGGTGGTACCCGCTGAGCAACCAGAGCAGGAAGAGGTGCTGATGCTCATCATGCCTACCCTTCTGAACGATTAATGACCGCATCCCGCGTCTATGAAACTGAATCTGAAACGGCCCCTGATTGTCTTCGACCTGGAGACAACGGGGCTTGACCTTGTAAAAGACCGCATCATCCAGATAGCATTCATCAAGGTGTGGCCCGACGGCCGTGAGGAGCGAGAGAACCTCCTCATCAATCCAGGTATGCCCATACCGGCAGAAACCACCAAGATTACCAGCATCACCAATGAGATGGTGGCTCATGAACCACCATTCCAATATTATGCCAAGCGGCTGTCAGAGACCTTCAAGGGTTGTGACTTTGCCGGCTTCAACTCCAACCACTTTGACATACCCATGCTGGCAGAAGAGTTTTTACGTGCAAGTATTGATTTTGACTTCTCGAAATGCCGTCTGATTGACATCCAGACAATATTCCACAAAATGGAGCCCCGCAACCTGTCCGCCGCCTATCAGTTTTACTGTGGCCGGAAGATGTCTGACGACTATCAGGCCCATTTGGCAAACGAAGACACAGAAGCCACCTACAAGGTGCTTCTGGGACAGTTGGAAATGTACAGCGAGAGACATCAGACGGAGTCCGACCGATGTCTTCCCAATGACATGGACGAGTTGGCTGAATTCTCACGCACCAACGACAACGTCGATTTTGCGGGACGCATGATATGGAAGCCGATATTGGATGCCAAAGGAGAGCCTGTGAAAGACGAGGACGGTAAGGTGAAAAAGCAGGAGGTATTCAATTTCGGCAAGTACAAGGGCCGTCCGGTCGCCGAGGTATTGCACAAGGACCCAGGCTATTACGGTTGGATTCAGAACGGAGATTTCACCTACAACACGAAGCAAGCGCTCACCCGGATTCGTCTGCGTGAGTTCAACAAAAGTTAATATCATCAATGAAAGCATCAGAACAAACCATTCAGCAAATTGAGCGTACGGTGAGGAAAATCGGTCAGAAATTCCCCTCCACGGAAACCCCTACCCTTCTCACCGACATCCATCTCCGTGTATCTCAGGACAGCGGCGAGCTGCTCGCCTTCGACGACGACGATGCAGAGATTACGCGTTGTGTGGTGGAGGAATGGATAGAGAACAAGGATGATGATTTCTATGAGAAAGTGGCTGCCTTATTGCGCCAAGTGCTCAAACGCCAAAACAAGGTGATTGACAACTACGGCATCCTGAAGCCTTTCCATATCGTGCTTGAGGATGACGAGAAAGAAGGCATCGCCGAACTCTTCATCGCTGATGGCGACACGGTCATCATCACAGGCGCGCTGATGGAAGGCCTCGACCAGGACCTCGACAGTTTCTTCGAGGACCTGATGAAGGATGTCTAAAATCTATTACAGCTTTACTTTTACGACTACTCCGTCGCTCTCATTGCTCATGCGGTCGAGGGCGGTGACGACGTATGTCACTTTGGTCTTTCCGTCCTTGTATGGCAGGCGATAATAGTTTTTGGCTGTCATGGAGACAATTTTCGACACATCAGCCAAGTTGACCTTCTCGCCGGCCTCAAACTTATAGACAACAAACCTCACGGCCTTGTCCTTCCAACCGCTGCCTTTTGGTTCCGTCCAGAAGAGCATATGCCCGTCGTCAGTCTTCACCATCTTCACCTTTCTTGGTTTCTTGGGAGACTTGTCGTCGATGAACGGCATGGTGGGCTGCAGTGCTCTATAGCGCCAATAGTTGTTTCTCAGGTTGGTGCCATAGTTTCCCACATTGTCGACAGCAGCCTTGGCATACCACAACACGGTTCCGCTGACATTTGGCATCTGCCTGTGAAGTTTGAATTTGGCAGCCATCTGGTTGATATTGGGGTTGTTGAGGTCGTTGAATTTCGCCGTCCTCTCAATCTCCTCTCCAATATAGAGCGGCCTGTTGGAAGAATAAGTGTTCCACCACTTGATGAGTGTCTGGTAATCTGCCGCCTTGTTTCCTATCTCCCAGTACAATTGGGGCACGCAATAGTCTACCCATCCGTTGTTGACCCACAGCAGCACATCGGCATAAAGGTCGTCGTAGTTCTGTGTTCCATTGGTGTTGCTTCCCACATTGGGGTCGCTTTTCTTGTTGCGGTAAATGCCGAACGGCGACACACCAAATTTCACCCAGGGTTTGCGGTCGTGTATGGTCTTATAGAGCTGTTTGATGAAGAGGTTGACATTGTCTCTCCTCCAGTCGCCCTTGTTGGAGAATCCCTTTTTGCTGCCAGCAAACTGCCTGTCATCATCTATGGCAACTCCTGCCACCGGATAGGGGTAGAAATAGTCGTCGATATGCAGTCCGTCGATATCATACCTTGCCACGATGTCGTCCACCACCTTGCAGATATAGTCTCTTGTCTCAGGTATTCCCGGATTGAGCAGATAGAGTCCGTCGTACTCAAAGATGAGGTCTCTTCTTTTTACGGCAATATGATTGGAAGCCAACTCATTGGTAGTCTTCGTCTTAGCACGATATGGATTGATCCAGGCATGGAGTTCCATCCCTCTTTTGTGGCATTCGTCAATCATCCACTGCAACGGGTCCCAGTAAGGATTGGGCGCCAGTCCCTGCTGTCCTGTGAGGAAACGGCTCCAAGGCTCCATGTTGCTTTTGTAGAGCGCATCGCATTCAGTCCTTACCTGGAAGATAATGGCATTGACACCATCTTTCCACAGTTCATCAAGTTGATAGGAAAGCGTTTTCTGCATCTGCTGCGTCGACATCCCTATAAACTGTCCGTTGACCGCCTGAATCCATGCGCCGCGGAACTCCCTTTTCTGTGGTGATGACGTGGCTTCCACTGTCTCTACACTGCCGCATCCCGTCAGCACGGCGGAGACTACCGCCATGACACACATAGTCGTTACAAAAAACAATTTCGATTTCATTGGCATCCGTTGCAATTTTTACGAAAAAGAGGGTTTCCTGTTTGGGGAAGCCCTCTTTTTCTACATTTCATCTGTTATTCTTTTAGAAGAAGAGGTATCTGTTGTCCTTCACATCAGCATTGAGGTAGAGTTCCTGGAAAGCGGTGCGTGAGAGGCTTTGCATGTTGTTCTGCACTGCCTTCTGCTCATACTCCTTTTCATCATACTTACCCTCAATAGCGCGCCTGTCGTTGACTTTGAAGAGATAGACTGCGCCGTAGCCCTTGACGGGATGAGCGGAGAACTGACCTTTCTCTGTGGCAGCTACTGCGCCGCTGAGAGCCGGCTCCTGTGACTGCACTGCACCTACGAATGTGGGAGCGGAGAAGGTGATCTGATTGATGGAATCAGTTTTGGCACCCTGCTTGACAGCATCAGCGATGCTCTTCACGCCATTGAGTTTGGCGATGATTTTCTCAGCCTTCTTGTCGCGCAGCACTTCCTGCTGCAGGTAGGTTTTCACTTCCTCATTGTCCATAGACATATATCCCTTGGGATTGACATCGGTGAGAGCCATCACCAGAATTTCGTCACGGTTCTGTCCCACGGTCATCACTTCAGAGACATCTCCCTTCTTTGCCTCGAACACCCATTTCAGGGCATCCCTTGAGTTGCCGATTCCTGAGAGCTGTCCCTGTGAGGTAAGCACATTCTTGTTTTCCTGAATCTGGTATCCAGCCTTCACGGCATCCTTCTCCATGGCCTCGATGGTCTGGTGTCCGGCGACAAACTGCTTGAACTTGTCGCTGATGGCATGTGAGGTCTCGTCGGAGAAGGTGATGTCGCGCTTGATGACTGCTACATCATATTTCTGCACCATAGCCCTTCTGTCAGTCACCTGAATGACGAGTGCGCCCTGTGCCATCGGGATGCTCTTGACCTCATTGAGCCCCATCGTGTTGATTTCGTTGAAAGCAGTCTGGTTGTCCTTGGTCATGTTGTTGGCTCTCTCATACTGAGCGGTAGTCACCCAAACCTTCTCTCCAGTCTGTTGGTATTTCTTGGCGATAGCCTCGAAATCACCACCAGCCTTGATGGCGTTGATTACGCTGTCGGCCTTGGTCTGAGTCTCGGCATTTGTCTTGCCTACGACGCTAATGACACGGTACTCGATAGAGTCGGGCAGCATATTCTTGCTGATGAGTTTGATAACGTTGTAGGTATTGTCGCTCTTGCTCTCGATGGGTCCTGCCACTGTTCCGGCTGCCATGGAGTCGATTTTGCTGGCGATATCCGGTGAGAAAGCATTCCTTGTGACGGGAACTCCGAGATAAGCAACATTTGAGCGGCTCTCACGAACGACCTTCTCCGGGCTCTCGCCTTCCCTGAGTTGCTCGGCGCTCTTCTCCATTGCCTTGAAGAGGTTGGTGCGGTCGGCCTGTGAGGCCTCTTTCTTCACGAGAATATACTTGATGCCCCTGATTTCCTCGGGAATCTTAAACAGTTCCTTCTTCTCGTTGTACTTGGCCTTGAGGTCGCTTTCATCCACCTGGACATCCTTGTCGTTGATGGTTTTGTAGTCGAAGTAAGCCAATTCGATATCACTCTCCTGCTTTTCAGCGTCGAAGAGGAACTTGGCCTCTACCGGATTGGAGAGGACGGAAGTGGAAAGAAGTGCCTGATATTTCTGTGCGAGGAGCTGCTGACGCAGTTGCTTCACTTTGAATGCGAGGAACTTATACACTTTGTCGAAATACTCGGCAGCCTCGGGGGATGCGTTTCTCTGGGTCTTGTAGTTGTTGATGAACTCATTGTAGAGGTTCATGTCGAAACGTCCTGTCTGCTGGTTGACGAATCCAGTCACATTGGCAATTTCCATGAGCACCTGGTTGGTGCCTTGTGTCATGACATTCTTCACCTCTTCCGTTGTCACGGCGAGTCCGAGTTTCTCAGCTTCGTTCTCGATGATTTTGTTCTGCACAAAGCTGTTCCATGCCATTGCCCTGATTTGGTCTTCGTCTGCCTGGGGCGATGCGATTTTCGTGCACTCTACGAATTCATTGAGATAATCCTGGTAATCCTGTACACCGATTTTCTCACCTAACACTTCACCGACTCTTGTGCTCCTCATCCTGCCCGTAGTCTCGCAGGAGCGGAACATGTCGCCGGCAATAAATCCAAAGAGGCCCAATCCGATAATGATAATCAGGAAAGTGCCTTTGCTTCTGATTGTACCTAATGCTGCCATTACTTTTTATTGTTGTTTATATTTGTATTTGTCTGTTATTTCCAAAAAAGCGCACAAAGTTACTAATAAAAAAGCAAAAGGGCGAATTTTTGCGTTGAAATTTGTTTTATTGAGTCACAATTAGTTTGACCAGTTCGATTTTTGTCATTGTATTCTTGATGATTTTGAACTGGAAGTGTCCGATATTGACGATTTCGTTGAGTTTTGGGAAACTCTGGTAATCATGGAGAATGAGTCCTCCGATGGTCATGTATTCATCGCTTTCGGGGAGCTGCAGTCCAAACATCTCATTGACCTTGTCGATTTCAAGTCTTGCGGAAAGCATATACTCGTTGTCACCTACTTTTTTGGCCACATAGTTGGAGTTGTCGTGCTCGTCCTCTATCTCTCCGAAAATCTCCTCTACGATATCCTCGAGGGAAACGATGCCGCTTGTCCCTCCAAACTCATCGACGACCACCCCAAGGCTTTTTTTCTGCTGCAGGAACATCTGCATCATTTTATGCGCCGACATGGTCTCCGGCACAAACGGCATGGTGCGTATCTCCGTTCTCCAGTCATCGGGTTTTCTGAACATCTCCGAGGAATGGATATATCCGATGATATGGTCGATATCCTCGCGATAGACGACGATTTTGGAGTGTCCGCTCTCGATGAACTTTTGGTTGAGCTCCGCAGCGGCGCAGTGTTCGTCGACAGCATCGATTTCAGTTCTCGGCACCATACAGTCTCTCACTTTTGTATCACTGAAGTCGAGCGCGTTTTGGAAGATTTACACCTCCTCGTTGATGCTTTCCTCATCGCTTGCATTGTCGATGCTCGACTGCACAAGGTAGTCGAGGTCGACCTTTGAGAACATCTCGTCGTCCTTTACCTTGTCCATCCTGACGCCTATGATTCTGAGCAGCAACCTTGCCAGAAGAGAGGCGAACTTGGAAATAGGCCACAAGACGATGTAGCATAGGTATGCCGGCAGGGCAAAAATGGTGAGCAGTTTGTTGGGGAGGTTTTTGAAAAGTGTCTTCGGCAGGAACTCTCCCGTGAAGAGTACGATGACAGTGGAGAGTATGGTGTCGGCGGGGACGGTAAAGGCTGCCGAGCATCCTTTGAAAATCGTCGCGTCGAACAGCCTTGCGATGAGGATGCCATATACGACGAGGGCGATATTGTTGCCCACGAGCATGGTGCTGACGAAGTTGTTGGGGTTTCTGTAGAAGACGGCGATGCACTTTTGCGAGATGCCGTTTTTCTCCCTGTCCATCTCAGCCAACATCCTGTTGCTCGACACGAAGGCAATCTCCATCCCTGAGAAGAAGGCGGAGAACACCATGGTGATAAGAATGCCGAGGATGAGAAGCCAGTCCATTGGTCAGTTGTTTTTAATTCTTCTTGGCTGTTTGGGCTGTCTGCCACGATGTTTGGCAGAGTCAGCCTGTTGTTTTGTCATATTCTCCTTGGAGTTGTTCTCGAAGTCTTTTTTGTCGAAATATCCTTTGGTGGTTTTCACCGAATACTTGGTCATCCGCTCGTCGCTTCTGAAACGGTTGCCCTGAAGTTCCTTATCTTCTGTGATGAGATGTGAGAACTTGTTGGAATAGAGTTCGTGGGTGCGTTCATCCCAAAACAGTTCCTCGCTGCTGAATCTCAACCCATTTTTGGTGAGAATCCTGACCCTTCCATGCAGTTCCCAGAGTTTCTGGATGTCATAGTAGTAGGCCGTGTCGCACTGGATATACGACTGGATATGCATGGCGAGGTCGAACTGTTCGAGGAATAGTCCTTTTTCAAACACCCACCTTGATGGATTTCTGTTGGGATTCACCTCCCATTGCTCCGTGACGATGCGGTATTTGATGATTCCCGAGTCGGAGATGAGGGTATTGACACCATACGACATCATCACGGGTACGGAGTCTTGTGGGTAGATGGCAGGTGCGATATGCTCATGTTCCTCGCTGCACGCCATGTTGGCAGCGAGGAGGGTGACAGCGAATAGCATGAGAAAGAGTCTGCGCATCATCCCTTGAGCTGAAATCAGTCAACCTTCCATTTCATGAACCACCTTTCATTGAAGGTGATGCCGATGCTGATGCGGAAAATGTTCTCTTTCAGTAGGCTGCCGGCATCCATCCTGACAAATTGTCCGCTGACATTGAGGATGGAGCGGTTGTTCCATACATTCATCAGCGGTATGCCGAATCCAGCGCTTACAGCATATTCCTTCGGACCGTCTTGCCCGTTTATAATTAAATAAGGTGTGGTGTACGACAGTCCCGCTCTTATTCTCAACCTGTCGAGGAATCGGCGCGACTCCTGGTTGGCACAGTATTCTCCTCCGAGGGTGAATTTCTGCCTGTCCTTGAAGCAATTGTCCTTCAACACATAGGACGGCTTTCCATTGACAACTTTATATTCCGGGAACGACTCCTTGCCCCATTTCTGCAGTTGGTAGTCGGCTCCCACACGGAGTTTTCCGTTGAGGTTGAGCATCATACCTCCACTGAGCACGGTAGGCAGACTAAGACCGTTCTCAACCCTATAGGTGGCTGTGTCGGAGACGCTTGTCTGCGAGTTGGTGGAGATAACCCTACACTCTGGGTCGGCTCCGAGTTTGTGTCCGAGTCCGTAGGTGAATCCGAGGGTGAGGCTCGACTTTTTGGAGAATGGAATATTCACCTGCGCACCCATGTCCAACTTATAGTTGTTGACATTGGCAGTGTAGTATTTTGACAGCGTGTTGACGTATGCGTCGCTGTAGCTGTTGACAATCGACCTTTCGTAGTCGCCCCACAGGTATGAGCCATTGGCACCGATGGAGAATCCCTTGAAAATCTCCCATCCCACACCGATGTAGGCCTGGCGGAGTCCTCCGGTTCCCTTATAGGTATTGGTGTAAGTGGTGTTGTTGACATCCCCCACGTCATTCTTGTTGAAATAGGAATAGCCAATGCTGGAGTATGGCATGACGCCGAAACTGACACCAAAATGCTTGAATGCCCTGAATCCGGCCACGACATAGTCGAAATTGGCGTTTCTGGCATTTTTCCTGATGCCGTTCTCCTCGAAATTGGTTATTTGTCCCGACATTCCCACATCGAAGATGAATGTCAGCGAGTCGATGGATGAATATGAGGCAGGATTGGAGAAGTTGACCTGTGAACCGTTGCGGTAGCCCTGTCCAAGTCCGTTCATACCCTTGTTGAATCCGTTGGCTTGGTCTGCCAACGAACCGAGTCCATACTGGCTATAAGGTGAGTTGGTACCGTTTTGTGCGGCTACATTTCCCGAGAAGGCCACGATGGTGGCAACAGCGAATAGTTTTAATTTAGAAATCATTTTGCAAAGGTGGCACTTTTTTTTCAAATATGCAAACAGAGGTGGGGTATTGCCGTTAAATATATGAAAAGTTTAAGATATTTAACGCAACTGTCCCCCAACCTCAATCATCATAGAAAGTTCCACTATTTTTGATCAGGTATTGCTCATGCTCGCTGAATGAATTGTCTGTGGCCTTCCACGTCGGGTCGGGCATATACCACCACTGCGACTCAAAGAATTTGCGCAAGGTGGCATCCTTGAACACATATCCCCGGTGTGCATAGGGCAGGTTGCGGCGGACACGGGTGATGAAGTCCCTTATCTGCTTTTTTGTTCCCTTGCCAGGATAATAACCCGAATAATCTTTGTCCATGCCCATAATCAACCATCCGCTGAAGGTATCGCTACTGTCATAGTAGATGGGGGCAGGTTTGTTGCCCCAGTCAACGAGATAATCGAGTATGTCGGCAGAGTCAATGTCCATATCGTGCTCAGTATGGTAGTTGTTTCTGTGCCATTCGACCGTGCCGTTGCGCAGCACCACCTCAGTCAATGTGACATTGTCTTCGTTGGATTTGGTCAGCACCCGCGTCTTCCCCTTTCCTGCCGTCACTCTGAAAGCCGAGCCACTGAAAGGCGTGTTTTCGATAACGAAGTGCTTCGTGCAATTGTCGACCTTAATGCGAAGGGTGAAGTCGTCAATCTGATGATTGGCCCACCGCATGGCCGGTGTCAGCCAATATGGGATATGGAATGCCTGCCCCACGGAATATGAAATCTGGTAACTATAGGTGTGGCGCACGGTATTGATTCCGCTGTTGAAATGGGCATTGAAATAGTAGGCATAGGCAAAGTCGGCATATTCGTCGGTCTGCTTGTTGTAGAGCCGCTCGCTGTTTTCCTCATCATATTTCCAACGTTCGAAATCGACAGGGATGAGGTGCCGCCCTGTCTCTATTGCTTCATTCACCTCCTTGGGATATTCGTTCCCTTGTTCCTCGGCAAACACCACTCCGTTGCTGTAGTTAAGCCTCTCGCCATTCATCACCACAGAAAAATCCTTGATATATGGATGAACACCCTTGAGGTTGAGAGGCTCACCATCGTTGTAGGGCGCCTTTGCCTCAAAGCCCATCATCACATCCTTGGCTTGTCCGTTGTTCATGAACTCATACTCAACTTCGACGAAAGCGTAGGGACCATCAGTTATGGTGATGGTGAGCAACTCTTTTTTCACCGAGATGTCCGTCTCCTGCATTGGTTCCAAATGGCTGCCACTGACATAATAGACTCCATCATTGGCGTAAGCGGCGAAGAAGCCAACCCACACAACCAGCACAAGGGCCATCAATCTGTTATTCATCATATCTAAGCTGTTTTTTTGTGATTTGATATATGTGGCAAAAATAAGAATTATTCGACTATTCTGCAAAGAAATCGTACTAAAAATCCCTAATAATTGTTTGTTTTTTCCATAAGTTTGGTCATTTTCACCATTTTTTGATACCAAGGTGTCAGTTTTCACGTTAATATGCTATCTTTGTGATTAAGGAAATGTCATCAGGTGTTCAACCTTTTAAAACTTATCAAAATGAAAACAATGTATCAAACTTTATGCATGGTCGCCATGTGCCTTTTCTCATTGGCTGCAAATGCACAGGAAGTGACCGTCAAGGAAATGTCCGACATCAAGCCGGGGTCGAAAATCAACTATATCCTGGATTTCTCTGAAGCATCCATCATGGGAATGAATGAGAAAGATTTCTCCAACTATGAAAGTGACTGGCAAAAGGACAAGCCAACCATCTCTGGACGTTTCCAAAAGGGCGTCAACAACAGACTTGGAGGTGTGCTGACCTTCGGCTATTACACTGATTCTCCCTATACCATGAAGGTTAAGGTGAAGACGGTCACCGACGTGGGCAACATCTACTGCGATGCAGTCATCACCAACAAAGAAGGCAAGGTTCTATTCAGTGTCAAAAACGTAAACGGCGGAGCCGAACCCCCACTCCTTCCCGGTACGAAACTGGCCAAGATGAAGATTTGGGCCCAAATCACAGGAAGGGTATTAGGAGGCATCATCAAATCAGAGTATTTATCACAATAGCCGACTCCCTGCGTATGAAAGAAGCTAAGCAAGAAGGCATCAAGGAAATCTACCTTGCAGGGGGATGTTTCTGGGGTACAGAGCATTACTTCAAGCAAATAGAGGGTGTGACGGAAACCGAAGTGGGCTATGCCAACGGCATCATAGAAAACCCCACTTACGAACAGGTATGCACCGACACGACCCGCTTTGCTGAGACTGTCCTTGTCAGATACAACCCAGAGGTGGTGAGCCTGCGGTTCCTGCTCCAACTCTATTTCAAGGCCATCGACCCTGTGAGCGTCAACCAGCAGGGGCACGATAAGGGCACACAATACCGCACTGGCATCTATTATACCGACGAGGCGGACTTGCCGACTATCAACGAGGTCTACGACGAGGAGCAGAAGAAATGCGAACAGCAGTTTGCCGTGGAGAAAAAGCCATTGGAGAACTTCTATTCGGCTGAGGAATACCATCAAGATTATCTCGACAAAAATCCCTCTGGTTACTGTCATCTGCCCCTGTCACTTTTTGAGTACGCAAGGAAGGCGAAGGAATAAGAAACAGCAAACACTGACCAACAACCAGCCACAAGCACAAAATCTCCGTCGACTACAAAAAAACTGGCTGAAAATTTTGTCATTTCAAAAATAAGCCTTACCTTTGCAGTCGCAAAATCGGGATTTAGCGCAGTTGGTAGCGCACACGTCTGGGGGGCGCGAGGTCGCTGGTTCGAGTCCAGTAATCCCGAC
>JAGCXX010000274.1 GCA_017961115.1 Prevotella sp.
CGGTTTCCTGTGGCTGGGTCGGTTGATGTCCATGCCACTCGGCCCTTGTCTTCGTCATTCATTACCTGATGCGCATCCTCTCCATATTTGTGCATTTGATGATATTCCTCATTGTTCAGCAAAGAGAGCGTGAATGCATCATTACGCGTCATCTCTCCACCAAAAAAGAGAGGCGAATGGCAAATACCCCATAACGTCATCATTGATTGCTGCTCATTCTGTGTCAGACGGGTCCAACGACCGTTTTGGGCTGTGGTGTAGCCTGGGTCACTGATGGTCATCGCGATTTGACCCAATGGAAGCATGTCGCAGTCAGCGAAATTACCCGGACGGGTGTGCTGACTCCAGAAATTGGCCTCATTGAATACAGCGTCCACATCGCTCCAGTTGTCCCATAGGTCATCCATCATTCGCCACATGTTGGCATTATCCAAGCATTCTTCTGCATAGGTATATTGCGTCTTGCCCGGACTGAGCGACAGGACAATATGACGGCCTGTTTGGTCGATGGCTTTGCGAATCATGTGTATCTCATCAGTATAGAATGGACGTGAGAGGTCATCAACCTTGATGAAGTCGACACCCCACTGGGCATAAAGGTCCATGATGCTGTTGTAATATTGCTGACCATATTGGTTGTTGCGCACCAACAGATTGTCTTTCAGCCATGTGCATGGCGATGTAGTACTGCTGTAAACCTGATTCCAAGGTGTTGACTCGCTGCCCTTGAGCCGATAGTTGCCGCCAATTACCGACGATGGGACACCTCGCATGATGTGGATGCCCAATTTGAGCCCCATCTTGTGAAGACTGTCGGCTATAGCCTTGAAGCCTTGGTTGACTCCGTCCACTATAGCGGAAGGGAATCGGGTGGGTGAGGGCAGGTACCTGCCATACTCATCTAACACATAATCCTGAGTACCTCGTTGATTGTAATTGCCGCCACCCAAAGATGGATGGTTGCAATACCATCTGATGTCAATGACAACGTATTCCCATCCATATTTGACCAGGTCATTGTCAACAAGATATTTGGCATTCTGCATCACTTCCTTCTCAGTAACGGAGGAGTAATAACAATCCCATGAGTTCCAACCCATCGGTGGCGTCAAAGCCCATGTGCGGAATGTCGCCATGTCGTCTTGTGCCTGGATGGGTAAGTATGCCCATACCATCAGCACGGACAAAAACGAAATGAGTAATGCTTTTTTCATAATAATAAATAATGAGTAGTTTGTGATGTTGGCAAAATTAGGAAAAAATCGTCAAAAAATCAACTGAATGAATACAAAAAAATCATGTAAAGCTGTATTATTGAATAAAGCAAAAGAGGTGTGTCCCACAAAAGACACACCTCTAATTCATCTAAATCTGCTGATTATCTGATGACCACTTTTTTGCCTCCGATGATATATATGCCGCGTGACAGTCCTTGTATGGCTTCCTGCATATTTACTCCACGGCGGATGAGTTGGCCTGAGAGGGTGTAGACCTCAGAAGGTTGGTCTTGTCTGACGATAATGTCATCCACAGAGGAGGGCTGCATGGGACTGTAGTCATCATTGTTGGTCAGATACATATCCTCCACCACAATGGTGCCATTGCCGTTGCCCCAGAAATCAACAATGCGGATGTTCTTGGTGTCGAGTGCCTCTCCTTTTCTGCTGTCTGAAGTGTATTTGGCATTCTTCAGGTTGATTACAATTTGTTTCCTCGACCCGAAATCACTCGATGCATAGCATTCTCCCCAGATGCTCCCTGTAGTGAAAATATTGAGATGGGCACCACAGGTTTGTGCCTGTTTCAGTTTGATAACTAAGTATTTGTAACCCGACATGTCGGCGCCATTGGGATATTCCCAACCCATCTGTCCCCATTGTCCGGGACGGAAGGTACGGGTGTTCTCATTGTAGGTGCCTTGGGCAAACAGTGATGTGTTGATATACTCTGCGCCGAAGGGGAAGAAGGTGGAGCGCACGGAGAACCCCCCCGAGAGCTCATTGCCCATAGGGTCGGTATAAGCCACGTTGATGGTGGCTGTTCCTTCGCACAGTCCACGGATTTGACCATTCTTAATCTCTATCACTCCGTTGGCATCGCTTTCAAACCGACATTGTGCAGCGACATTGTCCTTATGCCCGTCACGGTAGGTGGCTTCTATCTGCAACTGACTGCTGTTGCCCACCATGACTTCAGTGGCAGTGCCCTTGATGACCAGGTCTACTGCAGTGAGCATATCCTCGCTGAATCCCTCGAAGTTCTCAGGATAGAACATGGTCTCTTCAAAGTTTGCCTCTGTGGAAAACCAGTCGAAGTCGGCATATCCCTCACTGTCGTCTTCTGTCGCATAACAGAATAGTCCAAAACGGGCACCGACAAAGATGGAGAGGTTGAAACCAAGTGTTGTCTCTCTGCCCAGTTTGTTGAAGGTCTGGTTGTCTGTGGAATAATAGAACTGGGTCTTACTGGTATTGTAACTCACCGTGGCACGCAGATAGATGATACCGTCTTTCAGTTCTTCAACAGGTAAAATCACTCTTTTGCTTGTCGGTTCTCCTTCTTTCAGCGTTCCCTCTTGCCATATCAGCTGATACTGACCGTTTTTCTTCTCCATGGCAATCATGGCGTAGGGGTCCTGAAGAATGCAGATTCCAGCACGGTCTCCCTCATCAAGATTGCTCACATCCAGTCGGATGGTTCCTGCTGAAGCCCGGTCGGTGAAAGCGAAAATACGCTGGGTGAGCATATTGCGCGCTTGGGTAAGACGGTCAACTTTGTCTGAGGTCTTAAGCCTCAACCATCCCTGGCGCTCGAACAGCGTCCATGCTCCGTTGTTGGGATTGTGGTTCCACTCCCATTGCGAACCGATGGGATAGGAGCGGAAATTATCGTTCGTGGGCATGCCCGTGCGGGGATAACTCGACCCAACTGCGGGTTTGGTGTAACTGGTGTATGGCACACCATTGTTGCCAACAATAGGCCAGTCGTCCTGCCACTTCACTGGTTGGAGGTTGGGCATGCGGCCAAGTGCTCCAAGGTCTTCCTGCATGATAGTCCACCATTCTCCATTGGGTGTGTCAAACAATGCTCCCTGATGTACCGTGTTGACATTCCCGTTGATGACCTTCTCCACGAGCATCTTCTCTTCATATGGACCAAAGATGTTCTTTGAGCGGAAGACAGCCTGACCTGATGGCCAGCCGCCATAGGTGGCATAAATATAATAGTAGTCGCCTATCTTATAGAGGTGGCTGCCTTCAAGACCTTCCCTGTCGCTGATGACTCGTTTCTCCTGGATAAAGTTGAAGTCTTCGTCAAGTTCGCACATCTGGATGTTGCCTATGCCGCAAGCCACATATACCTTGCCATTGTCAAACAACATGCCGGGGTCATAATAGATGCGTGAGATAGACTTCTGCTCCCATTTGCCTTCGGGGTCGGTAGCGGTGAGCAACCAACCACCGGTGTCGTTGCCGTTGATGAGCAGGTAAAACTTGCCGTTGTGGTATTTCATTGAACACGCCCACATGCCGGCGGCATAGGCGTTCTGGCCGTTCTGCAGGTTATAGCGGTCGGTGGCGGCCAACTGTGCCAGAGGCTTGGCGCAGTATTCCCAGTTCACCAAATCCTTCGATTTGACGATGGTGGCACCGGGGAAATGGTGCATCGTCGTCGTTACCATATAATAGGTGTCGCCCACGCGGATTACGTCGGGGTCGGGGAAGTCGGCTGCGATGATGGGGTTCTTGTAGCGTCCGTTGCCTTGGTCACTTACTGACCTGACCTTGAAGTCTGCACGGGGCCAGTCAACCTCATAATACTCAGCATACCAATCCATGCAGGCCTTGCCGCAGGCTTCCTCATAACCATCAAAAGCAGGAACCACAGAACCATTGGCAAGCAGCTTGTCAACATCAATGAGGCAACTGGTGCCGGAGAGGGTCATTGAGATGTTGCCGTAGTGGTCGAGCATGGCCTTGAAAGCCTTGCCCCATTTGGAGGTGGAGCCGGTGGCCCAGGTGCCCCAGTTGCTTTCCACCCACTCATTGTGCTCGTTGTAGTGGCCGGTGCCTTCTTTCTTCGGACTCCAGTCCACCTCGGTGATGATGATGGGATTGGTATCTACTACGGGAACTTGCTTGTGGAACTGGTTGATTTTGTTCGTCGGACTGGGTGTTTCGTCACTGCAACCATACCAACCGCAGTAGTCATGGACGGCATAGCCGATGTTGTAACCTTCTATGGGGTGGGTGGCGTAACTCGTGTAGTTGGCCTGCCAGCCTGTGCCGGGAACCCAAATGATGCCGGTGAAACCATTGGCGCGTATCTTGTCCACAATGGGTTGGAAGAAGTCATGCAGGGC
>JAGCXX010000275.1 GCA_017961115.1 Prevotella sp.
CCCCGTGATAGGAAGAGTGTCTGTGGTGGGTATGACCAAGCAAGAGTGTGAGAAAGCCTTGGAGGACAGAATCTCCCCCTACCTCGCCAAGACCGAGAAACCTGTGGTCACCGTGAGGATGTCAAGTTTCAGGGTCACCCTCATCGGCGATTTCTCATCACCCAAGGTGGTGCCTGTCACCACAGAGAAGATGAGCATCCTCGAGGCCATGGCAAGCGCAGGTGACCTCACCCTCTATGGTAAGCGTCAGAACGTGCTCCTCATCCGTGAGGATGCAACTGGAAAGAAGTCGGTGCACCGCATTGACCTGACCGATGCCAACTTCATCAACTCGCCGTATTTCTACGTGCAGCAGAATGACGTTATCTATGTGGAGCCCAACGCCACCAAGGCCAAGAACTCCGCTCTCGGTCAGTCTGTCACCATCTGGTTCTCCTTCATCAGTATAGCCACATCAGTCGCATCGTTGCTCGTCAACGTCCTCAGATAACAGAAAGCAGGAGATACCATACCGAACCTTTCCATTGCTGTCCTTCAATGATGTCCGGCAGGACTGTCTGCGATTCCAGCAATGAAAAGGTTTTTTGTTTTCTGGGTGGGCGACAGCCCTCCTCCAAAATGATTAAGACATGAAAAGATACAGCATTGCACTCCTGCTGTTGGCCGTCGCTTCTTTCGGATGGGCACAGCAAAACACCATCGAGGATTCCCTCACATGGGGCAACGTCACACCCTCGCTGGTGGAGAAATACCAGGGGATGGCAGAAAGAGGTCACTCAGCCGCCCTCTACTATATAGGCCGCTGCTACTTCAACGGCTATGTGCTGCCCAAGGACAAGTACAAGGCGGTGGAGTATCTGGGACGCGCTGCCGACAAAGACCAGCCAGAGGCACTGTATCTCCTCGGACAGTGCTACAACTACGGACTGGGTGTGGTGAAGAACGAGGGAAAGGCAACAGAACTCTTCCAGAAGGCCATCAAATGGTTTGAGCAGGATATCGAGGAGAATGCCTACGCACCCTATTACCTCGCCCTGTGCTACAGCTATGGCTTCGGGGTGAGCACCGACAGTGGCAAGAGCATCAGTCTGCTGGAGAAGGCTGCCAACATGGGCAACACACAGGCGCTCGTCGACCTCGCACAAATCTACCTGCAGGGCGGACAGGTGCCCAAGAATCCCTCCAGGGCGCTTGAACTGTTCACCATCTCCGCAGAACATGGCAACCCCGTCGCGCAGTTGCATCTCGGCTACAGCTATCTCGATGGCGAAATCGTAACGGCCGACAGGGTGAAGGCCCGCGATTGGTTCCAGAAGGCTGCCGACCAAGGCTTGCCCGGCGCCATCAAGGCCCTGCAAAATCTATAGAAAGGCCCGGAAAGCCCGGAAAGCCCGGAAAGCCCGGAAAGCCCGGAAAATCCGGATAACCCGGAAAGCCCGGATAACCCGGAATCTCCGGAATCTCCGGAAAGCATGACATCACACATAATAATATACTAAAGCAAATGAAAAAATCTCTATTGTTTATGGCATCGTGTGCCCTCGCATTGTCTGCCATGGGACAGGCACCCGCCTTCCCCGGAGCAGAGGGACACGGACGCTATGTCACTGGCGGACGCGGAGGAAAAATCGTCCACGTCACCAACCTCAATGACTCAGGAACAGGGTCGCTGCGCCAGGCGGTGTCGGGCAGCACGCCCAAAATCGTCGTCTTTGACGTGGGAGGAGTCATCGCCCTCAAGTCGGACATGAAAATCGGCGCCAACACCACCATCGCCGGACAGACGGCACCATACCCCGGCATCACCATCCGATACTTCACCGTGTCGCCTGATGCCGACAATCTCATCGTGCGCTTCATCAGGGCAAGGCGCGGCCAGGAGAAGAACATCAACGATGGTGCAGACGCCATCTGGACCCGGCGACGCACGGGACAGATTTACGACCACTGCTCCTTCTCATGGAGCATCGACGAGGTGGCGTCGTTCTACGACAACAACAACTACACCATGCAGTGGTGCACCATCGCAGAGAGCCTCAACAACGCAGGACATGGCAAGGGAGCACATGGCTACGGCGGCATTTGGGGCGGAAAACTGACGTCGTTCCACCACAACCTCATCGCACATGTCAACAACCGCTCTCCACGCTTCAATGGTGCCCGTTACAATTGGACTGGCTACACCAGCAACAAGCTCTACAGCGAGTATCAATGGAAGAATGCGGTGCAGTCGGAGCATGTCGACTTCCGCAACTGTGTCATCTACAACTGCGGCAACGGCTGCTACGGAGGTCCGGGCGGAGGATATGTCAACATCGTCAACAACTACTACAAGACGGGACCTGCCGGCACCACCAACCGTGTCACCATCGCATCGGTTGCCAACAGCACCAGTTCGAGCGACAACAGCACCTATTGGGATATGTTCAGCCGATACTACATCAGCGGCAACCAGGTGAACAACAACGCCAACTATGACTGGAACGGGGTGACCTATGACGACGGCACTTCTCTCATCAACGGCGAACGCTACACTCCAGACCCCAAACACTACTATGGTGACAAAGTGACGTATGTGAAAAACAGTGCGGGAACCGACTGCGTGAAGATGAAACTCGATGAACCGACATATACGGGGACAGTGACGACACATACCGCCAAAAACGCTTTCGACAAGGTGCTTGCATACGCCGGTGCCTCGCTCGACCGCGATGAGGTGGACGCCCGCTATGCTGAGGAGGCCAAGAATGGAACGGCCACCTATTCTGGTTCAGTCACGAAGAAGAAGGGGCGCATCGACATCGTCGCTGATGTCAATGGCTATACCGAGAACAACTTCCCCACTGGTTCACGTCCCACAGGCTATGACACCGACCAAGACGGTATGCCCGACGCATGGGAGACAGCCAACGGGCTTGATCCGAACAGTGCTTCCGATGCCTCGACCTACACCCTCGACCCCAAGAAATACTACACCAATGTGGAGGTGTATCTCAACTCCATTGTGCAGGACATCATGCTTGCCGGCAATGCCGACGCTGATGAGGCTGTAGTAGAGTACTATCCTGCCTACACCAAGGAGGACGGCACTGCCGTGGCTGCCATCGGCCTCTCCGACACTGAGGGCATCAGCACGCCTCTCAGCGGTGAGCCAGTCAGCACCGTCTATTACAACCTCCAGGGTCAGCGTGTGCATACTCCCGCCAACGGTCTCTACATCCGTGTCGACCGGCTGCCAAGCGGCAAATGCAGCGCTTATAAAGTAATGATGGAATAAGGGTTTTGGAGGGTCCGACAAGTCCGACAAGTCCGACAAGTCCGACAAGTCCGACAAGTCCGACAGGTCCGACAAGTCCGACAAGTCCGACAAGTCCGACAGGTCAGACTTGTCGGACTATTTTTTTGGGGGTGGTTATTCTGGCTTTTGGGCGTTGTCGATGAAATATACGATATGATTGTCGTTGAGTTGATAATTCTGCCCATCGCAGAACAACTCGACGACATTCATTTGAACCGACATCTCTCCCCATTGCTTTACCCAGTTGGCATAGGCTGAAATGAGTGCCGACACTTGTTTGCGCACGCCACCCACTGTCACCGTAAACACCAAGTCGGTAGGTTCCATGGTGAGCAGCGACGAGTTGGTCGTCACGCCGATGTTCAGGATTGGTGCAGTGAAGGTTGAGGTCTCACCTGATTTCAAGGCTTCTTCCAGTTCGCCCTGGTTGGTGAAAATCCTTTCTAGGATGGGCTGCAAGGGCAGTTGCTTGACAGTGAATTCATCATTGGCAACAATCACGGTGACCCGGCGCATTTCGTTGCCCACTCTTACGCTTCCCTCATACGTTCCTTTCAGTTCATTATAAATCCTCGTTGCGGTATCCTCATTGATTTCCTCAGGATCATTGCTGGAACAACCGACAAAGGTCAACAGTGCCATCAGCACCCAAGCATATCTGAAATAGGTCTTCATTGTTTTTTGATTTGATGATGCAAATGTACATAAAAAACATGAAATACAAGCATGCCAGGGCATTTATATAAAAAATCCCCACGCCCGAAGCGTGGGGATTACTATTGAAATCGTATCCGTATCTTACGTGAAGATTAGCGGACGATGAACTTCTTGCCCTGTTTCACATAGACACCCTTGGTCAGGCTCTTCGGATTCACCTGAACACCATTGAGGTTGTAGATAGGAGCATTGTGGTCGGAAACGACGGCACCAGTGTTGATCTCCTCGATACCGGCAGCAGTAGCCTTGAATATATCAATGCGGGTAATGGCAGCGTCGATACGATAGAGAGTGAATGTTTCAGTACCGCGGTAGACTGAGAATGCACCACTCCTGTGAACGGCAGTACCAAGGTTCATGGCTTTATACTCAGCCCTTGCATCAGCAGGAGATGTTCCTTGCGGGAAGATGGGGTGCACTGAAGATGTTCCGTAGTCGTTGATGAAGTATGCGATATAATAGTCATTGTCGGTGAGTCCGTCAACACCAACCACACCTTCTGCGAAGTTGATGGAGCTACCGTCACCCTTCAAACCAGTATTGATAAGGCCAATGCCGTAGTTGATCTTCAGACCTGCCACGTCGCTGCCATCGGTAACAGCGGGATCAGCCTGGCCGGTGTACCACAAATAGACAGGAGCGAATGCGGTTGTAGCAAACTCCTGAGTCATGCCAGCTGCAGGATAAGTGAAGCGGCGGATAGCCTCGGCACCCTCAGTGGTCTCAGGACCATAGACGACATAGGTGTCATACTTGGCTGAACCGTCATCGGCAACCTCACCATTCTCAATGCCGAACCACAGGCGCTGGCGGCCAGTCCAGTTGGTCTCACCACTCATGGTCGAAGACTGCAGAGGATCAATCTCTGTGAAGCCCTTGGCTGTAAGGGTTGCCTCATCCATGTGCTGGAAGTCGATGGTCTTGTCAATGGCAAACTCAGTGTTGTTCTCGAATGTTGTAGTGGTTTCGCCGAAGCCGTAAGCGTGGGTGGTCACGGTGAGTGTACCCTTCTCCTTAGCCTCGTAGGTAGCGCCGCTTGCCACCTCACCTGCAGACTTGTCGCCATTGCTGTACTCCCAGGTAAGGGTGATGGAAGGTTGTGTGGGAACGGTGGTGTTGTCGACCGTCATCAGCAGGGTCTTCACATAGCCCGAATTCACCTGTGTGATGTCAACAGTGGCAGCAGGAAGAGGAATCACCTCAGCCACGACGTCGATAGTCACATGCTCGGATGTAGCGGAACCAACCTCAGTCCAAACCTCGAGTGTGCCAGAGGTTGTGGTCTCGTAGTCGTAAGGACTTTCAACAGCCATGTCTTCAGAACCGTCGGTCTTCTTGATATGCAGAATCTCGCCATCCTCGAAGAAAATCTTGTAAGAACGCTTGTTCATGTCGATACCAGTCAGGGCAACAGTAGGAGCGTTGGCATAGTCGCCATCGGTCTCTGTCTGCACCTTCACGTCGTCGATGTAAGCAGCCGAGTTGTAACGGCCAAGGAGCACGTTCAGTCCCTTGGCGTACACACTTGCATATTCAGGAATGTTGTTAACGCCAGTGGCGAGGACATCGTTATCCTTAAGAGAGAAGATCTCATACTCAGCAGTGCGTGCCTCGGTGTCGACATTGATGGTAATGGTGTACCAACCATCTTCTTCGAGTGTAATCACCTTGTTCTGGTCGCCATTGATGTAGAAATCGAAGATGTAGTTGCTGTTGTCGGTGTTGTCAGCCCAGTACTGGTTGTCGGCGGCGTAGGCACCCTTCAGCTGAGTAAGGGCAAACAGGCGCAGGGAGTCGTTGGCGGCATACTGGCCGTTGTTGATGCCTGTGGTGATTTTCCAGCCCTCGACATCAGAAGTAGCCACACTCGGTGTGAGCACGGCAACCTCAGAGGAGTACTGCACATTGGCGGCATTGCCAGTGCTCGAAGGATTCTTCTTGAGGCCCCAGGTGAAGGTGACAGTGTATTTCTTCACATCCTGGCCATCATAGATGGTGGCATCACCTTCCAGACCGTAGTTGAAGTTCATCACTGCATTACGGTTGTTGTTGTTTCCGAGTTCGAACTGGAACATCTTTCCATCCCTATCAGATTGGATGGACATGTTGCCAGCGAGGTTCGGAGAGGTCCATCCGGCGTCAGCAGGATAGTTGACGATTTCGAAATCCTGCTTGAACAGGTTCTTCACACCAGCATTCGCCACCACAGAGAAGGCGAACATTGCTGCGAAAAGGAGATAGAATTTTCTCATAATCAATTAGGTTTAAATTATTAATAAAAGAAGTAAAAAAATTATAGCCTACAATCAGTAGCAAAGTTACAAAATAATTTGTTTCCAACGCACATTATAAAAAATTTAACACATTTTTTATTGAACTGCAGGACACTTGCTCAGCGTCCTGCAGTTCAATGTGTTATTACCATCCTGGATTTTGCTCCAGCACATTGCCCGACTTGAGTATCTCACTCTGGGGAATGGGGAACAGGTTCATCTTGGAATCATCCCATTGGCGGTTCTGCACCACGGTCTTTGTCTCGCTGAAAGTGCCATCGGCATTTTTCGTAATCCTCATGCCGTAGATGGTCTTGAAGTACTTTTCGCCCTCTTTCCAGCGGCGCACGTCGAAGAAGCGATGGCCTTCAAAAGCCAGCTCCACGAAGCGCTCTTTCTCGTATTTTGACTTGAAATCACTGGCACTCAGGCCTTCCTCGATGCCTGCCAATCCAGCGCGCCTGCGCACCACATCGATGGCATATTTCGGCGTCATGGTGAATCCCGTGGCAGCCGTGTAGCCACTGCCTGTCAGGTTGAGCATAGCCTCCGCATAATTGAGATAGAACTCGGCCAGACGGAAGGTCACCCATACGTGCTTGCAGGTGTTGGCACCATTGCCAGCAATCTGTACCGACTCAGTGATATATTTCTTCAGATAGTAGCCCGTAGGAGTGGCGTAGGCCAGAGGCAGACCATTCAGTCCGCCCACGAAGGTCTCAAGCGGCACGGTGTTGGCATTGGGCCATGAGTCGCCATTGCAGGCAACGGTCTGTTCGAAGCGCTTGTCACCTTCCTCATAGGCTTCCACCAGATTCAGTGAAGGACAGTTGCCGCCACCACCACCGGCACCGGCACCCGATATGCCCACGGGGAAATTGTAGGTCTCGAAGTTGCGGTTCTCGGTCGGCATGCGGCGTCCGAAGATGATTTCTCCCACTGCCTGGGCATCGCTCCAACTGGTATTGCCGATGAACAGACCTTTGTAGTCGTTAGACAATTTCATCTTGCGGGCAGTACATGAGTCGATGACAGCCTTGTTGAGTTCGGCAGCCTTCTGCCAGAGTCCCTTGTCGTTGCTCGGGTTGAAGAGCGGACTGGCGTGGTAGAGGGCAGCGCGGGCACGCAGGGCCAGGACGGCGAGGTTGTTGGCACGTCCGTTGTTGGCAGGTGTCATGGCCAGGTTGCCCAAGTCGCCGTAATCCTTGGTGATGAAGTCCTTGATGGCTTCACACTCCGAGTCGATGAAAGCGAAAACCTCATCGGCCGACACACGTGGCTGCTTGCTTGCCTCATCGGCATTCATATTCTTCGTGAGGAGTGGGACACCGCCATACTGGCGCACCAGCAAGAAGTAGTAATAGGCTCTCAGGAAGCGTGCCTCCCACTGATAGTTGTTGTACTGGTACATCTCGGCCTGAAAGTTCTTGTCGAGAGAATAGTCCTCAAATTGCAGTCCGGTAAACTCATCCAGGAACAGGTTGCAATAGGCGATGCCATGATAGCAGGTGGTCCAGATGGAAGAGTTGGCGTTGGTGGGACTCCAAGAGCCGTTGAAGAAACTCTCGATGGCATTGCCGTCGTGAGAGTAGACCGATTCGTCGGTTGCCGACGAGAGCATGGCCCCGCTGTAGTTGCCGAAATCGGAGTCAAGGTCAGCATAGATAGTGGAAAGGAAGCCACCCGCACGCTCAAACTTTTTCTGCATGTATGCCTGGTCGTAGATGCTGAATTCCTTGTAGTCCATCTGTTCGCTGCACGAGGCAAGTGTTGCTGCAACAAGCGCACCTAAAAATATATTCTTCAGTTTCATATTCTTCTGTCTGTTTAAAGGTTAGAATGACAACGCTACACCTGCCACGATGCTCTTGTTGAGCGGAGCCGACACGCCGTAAACTTCGGCATCGGCATCATCGATATGGTCGGCACAGAACAGGTCTACACCACGGACGTAAACCTTGGCAGTGTTGATAAAGCGGGTTTTCTCCAAGAGGCTCTTGGGCAGATTGTAATACAGCTCCACATTGCGGAGTTTCAGGAACGAGCGGTCGCGCTGCCAGAACGTGCTGGTTTGGTAGTTGTTGGCATTGCTCGTCGTGCTCAGGCGTGGATACTCGGCATTCGGGTTGCTGGGAGTCCAGCGGCCGTCGTAAGCCTGCTGCGAGAGGTTGGTCGTGTTGAGCAATGGCCAGTACATACCCTTGGCGCTCAGGTTGGCTGAATAACGGCTGGCACCCTGGAAGAGGAGGTTGAAGCCGACACCCTTGTATTCCAGTCCTGCACGGATGTTGTAGTAAATCTCGGGTGCGTAGCCGCTGTAGCCAATCTTGGTCACGTCGTTGGCGTCGATGACACCATCCTTGTTGATGTCCTCATACTTGATGTCGCCGGGCAGCACGGTAGAGAAGTTCTGCTTGGGGCTGGCGTCGATGTCAGCCTGGTCGCGGAACAGTCCGATGGCCACCAGTCCATAGGTGGAGTTCAGCGGGTTGCCCGTACGCACGAGGTTGTCGTAGGCGCGGGGTTCCTCAGCCTGCTCCTTGATTTCGTTCTTGTTGTAGTTGAACATACCTCCAATGTTGAAGGTCAGGTCGCCCAATGTCTTTGTATAGTCGAGCGAGAGTTCGATGCCCTTGCTGTTCACCTTGCCAGCATTGATATAAGGAGCGTCGAAACCGATGAGCGCCGTGTAGGCACCAGTTCCTTCTACCCAGATATCCTTGCGCTGCTGCATGTAGAGGTCGAGTTCAACATTCAGGCCTCCGAAAAGGCGGGCGTCGATACCAAGATTATATTTGTATGCCTTCTCATGGCTGGGGTTCAGTGTGGGAAGGAGTCCGAGAGTGGTGTTGGGATACACCACATCGTAGCCGGCACCGAAAGGATAACTGCCCGTGGCTGATGAGCCTTGCGAATAGGAAGCAGCGTAGTAGTTCCATACATTGTCGCCTGGCAGGTAGTCGGCATTGATGATGCCGAAACTTGCGCGGAGTTTCAAGAAGTCGACGATGGAGCAATCTTTCAGGAAATTCTCATTGGAGAGAACCCACGCAGCCGAGACGGTTGGCGACAAGTTCCACTTTGTATCCGGAGCCAGACGGTTGGAGCCGGAATAGACAAGGGCAACCTCGCCGATATACCGGTTGTCGAAGCCGTAGTGGCCCAGCCATGAAACATTGTGGCGGTAGATGGTGTAGCCTGTGCTTCCGGTGGTATTCTGATACTCATAGTCCCATTTGAGTTGGCTGTAGAGGTAGTGCTTGTCGGCAAACAGACGGTCGAAGTTGAGGCCTGCCGAGAAAATCAGGCGGCGAGCCCAGTCGATGGTGCCCGAGTTCTTGCTCATCGTTCCGGGCGTGCCCGACTGCCAGTAGTCGCCCTTCACGGGGCTGCCTCCTTGCCATCCTGTCACGGGATAGTTGCCATAGACATACGTCATGCTGTGGTCCTCATAAAGGGTGGAGTAGGTGTCGTAACCCAGGCGGGCGGTCAGGCTCAGTCCCTCAATCCAATACTTGAGGTCCTGACTCAGTGTCATGTCGGCGAAGAGTGCGCGCTCATGCAACTTGTAATAGGCAGCGCCAGAAGACTGTGCCAAGGGGTTGTTCATGCCACTGTATGTGGAATTGCCACCCCATTCGTCATTCTCATTCTTGATGGGGAATGCCATGGCTGGCGTGCTGTAGACCATGTCCCACAGGTCGGCGATGGCCGTGGAAGAAGAACTGCCGGTGGAAGTCGGTCCGCCAGGACGCGACATCTCGCTCAGCATACCCAGCATGTTCACCTTCAGCATGGTGGTGGGTGTGAGGTCGATATCGAGGTTGGTGCGCAGGTTTCCACGTACATATTTGTCCTGTGTGGAATAGCCTTCGGTATCGTTGAAGTTCTTGATGAAACCCTTGTCGGAGAGCAGGTTCACCATGGTGAAATAGCGGAAGCGCTCACCACCGCCGCTGAACTCAACGGCAATCTTATTGGTCACGCCATTCTTGCGGAATGTCTCGTCTACCCAGTTCACGTTGGGATATTGGTAGGGATGGTTGCCGTTTTGGAAAGCAGCCAACTCATCCTGAGTGAACCTTGGAGCAGCCCCCTCGTTGGCAAGCGCCTCGTTGATGGCACTGGCGAAGGTGGCGCCATCCACAAACTTCGGGCGGTTGACCTGTGAGTTGAACAGATGGTCGTAAGACACCCGGATGTTCTGGCTGTTGTACTCACCACGCTTGGTGGTGACCAAGATGGCACCATTGGCACCCTTATATCCATAGAGCGCCACGGCGGCAGCATCCTTGAGGATAGACACGTGGTCGACCTCCTCTGGACTGACGAAACTGATGTCCCGCTCCACGCCATCGACAAGAATCAGTGGTGAGCTGGTGCTCAGGCTCTGCAGACCGCGCACATAGAATGTGGGGTTCTGCTCAAAATAGGTTCCCGACCCCTGGAGGGATACCAATCCGTTGCCCTGTCCGAGAATCGAGTTGCCGATGTTCTTGGCAGAACGATTGTTCACATCCCTGTTGGTGATGACAGAGACAGCGGCTGTAGACTGTGCACGGGAGAAGTCCTTGTTGGCACCTACCTCGATGACCTGATCAACGAATTCGATGCCAGTGCTGTCTTGCTGAGCCGCCACGGGCAGCCCCATGACTGCGAACAATGATAGCACGAATATATTTCTTTTTTTCATAATCATTTGAATTTTTCGATTCTTTGAACGAATTATTTCTACCATCCTGGATTCTGCACAAGTCCGTAGCCCTTGTTGATTTCCGACAGCGGCATGGGCATCAACAGCCACTTCAGCACTTCCTTGTCGTTGGGGCTCTTTTCCCACAGATAACGGGCACGGTTCTGCAACTCGAATTTCTGATAAGTGAACATGTAGGGCTCACGCTGACCGCTGTCCTTGTCTTTGCCGATGTAGGCATTGTTGTTCTGCACCAGTTCTTTCTTTGAGTTGAGCATCATGCGGAAAGTAATCAGGCCGTGCAGACGCTTGGTCATCCAATCGGTGCGCTTGTAGCGAATCATGTCGTAGTAGCGGTTGTTGCTCATACCGAGCTCGCAGGCTCTCTCGCGGAGAATCTCCTCAATCACGCCATCCTTAGTGGTCAGGTCGGGGAGTTTGCTCTTGTCGCCCCTGTAGGCAGCACGTCCCCATTTCAGGTCATGCAATCCCACGCGGTCACGCACCTCGTCGACACGAGCAATGGCCTCTTCGAGCCTGCCGCACTGTGCCAGACATTCGGCATACATGAGCAGCATCTCGTCATAGCTCAGATACACCCATTGGGTGTACTTGCCGAAATACTCCTGTCCGAGATAGTACTTGATGGTGCCATAGCCAGTGGCGAAGCGTCCGAGGTCTTTCTCCATGATGATCAACTCGCCAGTCTCATCGTCAAAACCGGCAGCGTCGGTACCCTCGTGCTCACCCTTCACCCAGAGTTCGTAGATATCACCCTCGGGCTTGCCGGTGGTCCAGTTGAGGGAAAGTGTCTGGCTGCAGACGATGGCATTCTCATAGAGACGCGGGTCGCGTGTTGCCGTCTTGGTAATCACACGGCTGCCTTCCCACTTGTAGAACAGCTGTCCTTTCTCGCCACCAATCTTTCCGTTCATGGAGTCCACATCCCAGTCGAAAGGAGTACCGTCGCTCCAGGGGAACATCTCCACATACTCCTCAGTGGGGTTGTAGGAATGGCGGAACGGACCGTTTGAGTTTCCGAAGGGACCTACGAAGTTGGCCCACTGGTAGGAAGCCTTGGCACTCGTCGTACCTGTCACGCGTGTGCAGTGAAGGATTTCGCGGCTGCCCTGGTAGATGTAGCCCATACGATAGGCCTGACGGAAATCCTCGATAGAGGTTCTTGAGGTTCTGCTAGTGACCTGGTTCAGCTGATACCAATTGCCATTGGCGGCATTGGCATTGAAGAAGTCCTGGCAGGCTGCCAGTGCACGCTCCCAACGAGCCTGACTGAATCCGCCGTGCCATACAAGACTGTCTTTCTCTGCTTGTGTGGTGCCATCGTAATAGGGTTGGTCGGAATTGTAGAGAGGTGAAGCGTTGAACAAAAGGATTTTTGCCTTCAGCGCCATGGCTCCAGCAGCCGTCCAACGTCCAGTGTTGTTGTCGGCATCGGTATCAATCGTATTGCCGTTGTAAGCCCAGCGCAGATGAGGTATTGCCTCGTCGAGCAAGCCTATCATGAAGTCGGCTGTAGCCTCTGCGGTAGCGCGTGGAATCTCATAAGTGCCTTCCAGACCCGTGAATGTGTGGTCGACGATGGGAAGACCACCATAGATGGAATAGAGGTCGAAATAGCGTGCGGCTATCAGGCACTTGGCCTGTGCTATCATGTTTTGCTTCTCGTCATCAGAGAGACCGGGCACATTGTCGATGTTGTCCATAAGCAGGTAGCAGCGGCGCACCGTCTCCCACACATAGTCGTGTGTATAGGAGATGAGCGGGTGGTCGGTATTGGCAATGTCGGCTGATTTCAGCTGTCCGCCATAGTATTTGCCATAGGCAGCACCATTGCTGAAGTGCTGTTGGTAGCAGTCGGTCAGGGCATCCATCTTGCAGTTCCAGTAACTCGCGCTCCAAGGTGCCTCGGTAGCATTCTTGAAGGGCAGTCCGTAATACTGCGTCACGTAGAGGCCCACCAGGAACTGCCTGGTGTATTCAGCACTGCTGAACACGGTGTCGAGCGACACGGTTCCTCCGGGAGTCTTCTCAATGAAGGCATCACCGAACTTAATCTCGTCGGTACATGCAGTGAACGCCATGCTTCCTAACATCAGCGCCAAAACTCCTGTTGATATTTTATGATGTAGTTTCATTTTCTGATACCTTATTTATATTAATTAGAATCCAAGTTTCAGGCTGGCTGTATAGGTGCGCTGCAGAGGATAAGATGGTGTCGTGCTCGCACGGGCCTCAGGATCGCCAAACTTATACGGCGTAAGGGTGAAGAGGTTGTAGCCGCTCAGGGAGAGCTGAAGGTGGTTGAGACCGAGTTTCTTCATGAATGGGAAATGGAAGTCGTAGGCCACCTGGATGGTCTTCAGACGCAGGTACTTGGCATCTTTCTCAAACAGGGTAGAACCGGCGTAGTTTTGTTCGGCATTGTCCCATGTGGCGCGAGGATACTCGCTGCTCTGGCTGGGATTTTCTGGTGTCCAGGTGTTCTCGAGGTGATAGCGAAGCAGACCGCCATCGAGCACTGTGGAACGGTTTTGGAACGGACGGCGGAACACGTCGGCCAGCACACGGCTCACATTCCATGCTCCGGTAAACTGGGCGCTGAACGAGAAGTTCTTGTAGTACATGGCGAGGTTGAGACCGGCAATGTATTGTGGGTCGTCGGTATAGCCGTAGTCGCGGCTCATGTCGTTGCCGTCGATTTTGCCGTTCTTGTCAAGGTCGACGAAGACAGCATCACCGGGTTGCAGTTTTGCGGTGAGTTGAGCGGGGAACGGAGAACCGAATTCCTTCTCGTAGTCGGCCTCAGCGCCCTGGTAGTAGAACTTCCAGAATTTGTACTGCAAGCGCGAGCCGATGCGGTGGTGTGCGGTGTACATGTAGTCGTTCTCCTGCGGTGCCTGGCGGTCCTCAATAATCTCATTCTGGTTGTAGGAGAGGTTCATCTTCACTGAGTAGCGGAAGTCTTGTCCTATCTTGTCTTGCCAGTTGACCGACAATTCCCATCCGTGGCTGTCGACTATACCAAAGTTGGTGTAGGGAGGACTGAATCCCAGAAATCCCGGAATGGTCCAGTCCTGTGCAAGGATGTTGGTACGGTGCTCCTTGTAGTAGTCAAAAGTGGTGCGCAAGCGGTCGTTGAGGAAGTTCATGTCGAAGCCGTAGTCCTGCTTGAAGGCTTTCTCCCAAGAAACATCGGGGTTGTTCTTCGAACTCTCGTAAGCACCCTTTGTGGCGGTACCGTTCTCGATACCGAAGATATAGGCGAATGCAGGCTCATCGACGCTCGTGTAGGTGAAGCGGTCGAAGGTGTTGGTCTGGTTCACGATGTAGGGGTCGGCCATATACATGAATCGTTTGCCACCAATCTTGTCGTTACCCACAAGGCCCCATGAGGCACGGAGTTTAAGGAAACTGATAGCCGGTTTCAGAGGCTTGAAGAAGTTCTCATCACTGATCAGCCATCCCACCGAACCTGCGGGGAACGAGCCGAAGCGCTTGCCGGGAGCAAAGTTCTCGGAACCGTTGTAACCGAAGTTGAACTCTGCCATATAGCGGTTGTTCCAGTCGTAGGTGACACGTGCCACCAGACCGACGTATGTACGGGGAATATCGGGGTAGTCGCCACCGATATAATAGTCCTTGCTCTGGTTGTAGAGAGCCAGTGCGGTGACGGTGTGCGGACCGAATGAGCGGTTGTAGCTCAGCGAACCCTCAGCATACCAGTTGCGGCCTTTCGAGGGAGAGGAATTGCTGTATACCGGGTCGGTATCATCACTGCTCAGGCGGAAGTCGGTGCGCTCACCCCATGCGTAGACGGGAATCTCCGACACATTGCCTTCCTTGTCGGTCACCGTGGTCGTACCTGTCTGAATCGGATTGCCGGCTTCATCGGTCAGGACATATTTGTGATATACCGGAGTATAGGTTGACTGGCTGTTGGTAACCTCCTTGCGTACCTGATAGGAGCTGTTGTAGGAACCTTTGAGCTTGAGCGAAAGACCCTTGGTGATGAAGTCGAGCTTCTGGTCGAGCACAAGGTCCATCTGCAACTTGTTGTTGTTGTATTGGAAAGCACCGGGCTGGTTCATGGCGTATGCCATCGGCGAGCTGGTGGCGAATGGGAGCACACCGGCCGTCTCACCCTGGGGCTTCAGGAGCTCGTCCACATAGTTGTCGGCCTCAGAGACACTGGTGACGATGTAGCGGCCGTCGACCAGTCCCGGACTGCTGAAAGGCGAAGCCCAGTACATCTCACGAATCATCTGGTCGGAGTTCTGACCAGTGTGTGGCTTGCACGACTCATCCACCTTACCCGATATGTTGAAGCTCACCAAGGTGGTCTTCGTCACGTTGATATCGAGGTTGGTGCGGTAGTTGAAGCGCTGGTACTGGTAGCCGTAGTCATACGGGCGGTCGAATTCCTCAAAAATACCATCCTGGGTGAACATACCGGCAGAAATAAAGTATTTCACGGTCTTGTTTCCACCCGAGATGTTCACGTTGTGCTGTTGCTGCAGCGTGACATCCTTCATCAGGTAGTCCGTCCATTTCATGCTCGGGAAGCGGATGGGGTCGGAGCCGTTCTGGAACATGTCGAGCACGTTCTGTGAGAAGTACGGGTCCTTGCCGTCGTTATTGCGCATGGCGTTGTGGAACGTGGCATATTCGTAAGAACTTGTCTGCTCAATCATCTTTGTCGGCATAAGGGCTGAGAAAGAGGTGTTGAATGAGATGTTGGCCTTGCCCTCGGCACCACGCTTGGTGGTGATGAGCACCACACCGTTGGCGCCACGCACACCGAACACGGCAGTGGCGGAAGCGTCCTTCAGTACGGTGATGCTCTCAATCTCGTTGGGGTCGATGTCCCACATCTCGCGCTCCACGCCGTCGACTTGAATGAGTGGTGACGAATCGGCCCAGGTGCCTTGTCCACGGACGAAGATCTGGGCAGCATCGCTACCTGGCTCACCCGAATATTGCACGGTGGTCACACCAGAGAGCTGACCGGCCAGCACGTTGTTTACAGACGAGATAGGTGTGCGGGTAAGGTCCTCTGCCTTGACCGACGAGAGGGCGCCTGTGACCGTCACTTTCTTCTGCACACCATAGGCCACGATTTCAACACCTTGCAATGTCAAGGCGTCGGTCTTCAGTTCCACACGCATGCCGTTCTTGGCTGTCACGGTCTGAGTCACGTAACCTACATAGGAAATCTGCAACTGCGTTCCTGGTTTGCATTTGATGGTGAAATTACCGTCGAAATCGGTAATGGTGCCCTGAGAGGCTTCACCACCAACAATAAGAACCGTTGCTCCAATAATCGTCTCCCCGGTGTCGTCGACAACCGTTCCGGAGATCACATCCGACTGAAGGGTCTCTTGAGTTTCACCCATGACAGGACTTATCGTGAACGGAGCAAAAGAAAGCCCCAACACGACTGAATATGCCAGGAGTTGACCCTTAAAAAATGTTCTTCTGTTCATGAAATAGATTTTATAGTTTGTTTCAGTATCGTGAAGTCAAAAACTCGTAACTTAGGGTTAGCAACTGTTAAGTATTTTAGGATACATTAGGCTATTTTTAGTTATTTCGCTACAAATTTACAAATTAAAATTGTTTTCTGTATCATAAAACAACATTTTTTTTAACCTATTTTTGATTGTCTGCCCAATTAGACAAGCATCCTCTTAACAGTGCTTAACATATTGTGGGTGGGTAAATGACGAGAATGTCCGATGGTTAGCCCAGCGACATCGTTTTTTTTCTTCATGTTTTGGTTGCTTTGCAATTTGTTAGGTTATTCGATTAGGGTGGATAGCCATGTCGTCTGCGACTAGCCTACTTGTAATGTGCAAAAATACTAATTTATATGTCAACAGCCAAATTTAACTTCCCGTAAAATCACTTTTTATATCCATAATTATCAAAAATTAAAGGTGAGAGGGGAGGGGGAGAGGTGGCTGTTGGAAGAAATAATAACCACGAAATTTCACGAAAGGGCTCTACAAAAGAGTATTCATTTACATGAATGTGCAAGAATTGGCCACGAATTGATCAAGAATTTTTTGTAATTCGTGAGAAATTCATGAGAATTTTTGTTTAAGAGTACCAGTTCACCAGTTCATCGGGATTTGCCGCTCGGCTTTGCCGCTTTTACCCGAAGGGTCTAAAGAATCCCGATGCCTTGAGTATCAGCATTTGTAATGCGATAAAACAAACACGAATCACGAAAGGAGACGCCAAAAAAGACCGCTGTTGTCAGTGGTTTTAAAGTCTTGGGAATAAAGAAATAAAGGCCGCCTTTTCTCGAATGAAAAGACGGCCAAAACTTATGGCTTAACTACATTAACTCCTTTTACTCCTTTTACCCTTTTGACTCTTGAAATTGCGAAAATGTACTAAAATGCCAATTTCTTCCATTTGATTTGAGGCTCCAGGGGTTCGCCCAGTGATTTGATGATTTTCTCGGCACTCTCCTTAGAGATGGGCTGGCCATCGAGAGAGTAGGTGCTGTCGCCATAATCCTCTTTCTCGTTGTCATATTCAGAGAGGTCTATCAGCGTTGATTTGAGGCAGCTGTTTTTCAGCATGACATAGACTTCAGACATGCATAAGGCGCCACAAGTGCCAGAGTGGCTGACAGCCCCGTTGTAGATTTTAAGAAAGCGGCGGTCGCTCTGAGCAGCCAACAGACTCACCGTGAGGTAGATGGAATAGACACCCTTGTAATCCCCGTCGTCGGTTTGCAGCAGCAGTTCAGGATGGCCGTCATGGTCGATGTCCATCAGGGCATACTGAGTGAAGGGGTTCTCGACAACGACGGGAAAGTTTTGGTTGAACTCCCCTTGGCATAGTTGCAATTGCTCGATGGTTGTCTGTGGACGGGCAGGTTTCATGCCGTCCCATGAGTAGGTGTGCTTGATGGTGAGGGCATCGTAATACTCGTTAATCTCAAGGCTCTTCCCATTTTGCGGCAGCAAGTATCTGTGGCGGTAGCTGGGGAAGGCAGGGGTGAATAGTTTGGCCAGGCTCTTCTCCGGAACGAGGGTCAGCGTCTTGGGATCGTAGTCGTAGAAACAGATAAAGACCAGTTCTGAAGGTTCCATCCTACTGAATGTGACGGCGAACAACTTATGGCCGTTTTTCCGGTTCCACACGCAGGCAGACATGATTTCGTCGGAATCAGCGTCGGGGCTGTC
>JAGCXX010000276.1 GCA_017961115.1 Prevotella sp.
AGATACGATTAAGCGAGTGTAAAGCAAAACAAACAACGTAGTTTTTGTTTTCTTGCCCGAGCGTGAGTCTCTTCGGAGAAGCCAAAGATACGATTAAGCGGAAATCAAAACAAACAACGAAGTTTTTTGTTTTCTTGCCCGAGCGTGAGTATCTTCGGCGAAGGCAAAGATACGATTAAGCGAGCGGAAATCAAAACATTTGCGACAGAAAGAAAACTTGCTTCCCGTATTTGTCGCAAATTTTGTTGCCTGTCGCAAACTCCTTTGAGAGAAATCACAAAGAATGATTCAAGGGCCATTGTAAAATAGTAATTTTGTACTGTGAGAAAAAAGGCAGGTTTGCCTGCCACAAAAAATAAGATATTTGTTTTGTATTGCATTTGATTTGCACTATCTTTGCAAAATAGTATCTGCCTTAATTACATTAGCATACAATATAAGAAAAGGGGAGAACATGAGATATTTATGGGATAAAGTCAGGAGCTATCTGAGCAGCCATAAGGGGTTGGTCATCATCGTGGTGGCAGCCCTCCTTCTTGAATTGATTTCCGCAGCGCAGTATTATTATTCGCACAAAATGATGGAAACCGAGTTGGACAAGCGTGCGGAGAGTGAGTTGAGGATGAAGGCCATCATCATCTTCGGCACGCTCAGGGAGATGGAGAGTACACTGAATGAGCATATCTGGGATGTGAAGCGCAATATCAATCATGCCGACTCCATGTTTGAGGCGACCAGGCGTATCATCATGGTCAACCCAAAGGTGATGGGCAGTTTCCTTGCTTTTGAACCTTTCTATTATCCTCAGAAGGGAAGGCTCTTCGAGCCCTATGCCTACAAGGATAATGGCGTAATCAATATCACCAACTTGGCAGAAAAAGAGGGAGTCGATTACCCCAGCAATCCGATGTATATCAAAATGTTGGAGGATGACGCACCGTTTTGGAGCGACCCTTATGACCATGAGGACGATGGGGTTGAAAAACAATTGTCCACCTATTCCTCTCCCCTACATGACAGCAATGGGAAATTCGTGGCGATGAGCGGTATCGATATCTCACTTGAATGGTTGGGCGATACGCTGAATGACCGCCACATCTATCCCTCATCCTTTATCCTGTTGCTGACGGAGTCGGGCAAACTGATTTCACATCCTTCTTCCAATCATGCCAAAAGTCAGGATGTAGGTAAGGTGGTCAGTTTGATCAACGACAGTACCGTGCACCGTAGCGAAAGCCAAAGTGGCCATAGCAAGGTCATTCGTTTCAAGAATGACAACGGTGAGCATGCAACCGTCTTTTATGCCAACCTGAAGGGAAAACCTCATTGGCAGATTGCCGTGGTGTGTTATGACAAGGAGGTGTATGAGGATTTATACTGGATGCGTATCAACATGCTGCTCTTGATGCTGTTGGCATTTGGCATACTTGGGTATATACTCAGCCGCTTCATGCTTAGTGAGCGCAAGCTCTCCATAGCCAAGGAAGACAAGCAGCGCATCGGCAACGAACTGAGGATTGCGACAGGCATCCAGAATTCCATGCTGGTGCAGGACGAGGGAGTGGTGGAGCGCCCCGACATCACCATCGGTGCCATCCTTAAGCCGGCGAGAGAGGTTGGCGGCGACCTGTACAATTACTTCATCCGTGACGAGAAACTGTTCTTCTGCATCGGCGACGTGAGTGGGAAAGGTATCCCGTCGGCATTGATTATGGCAATGACGCAGGCACTGTTCCGTGCCGTGTCGTCTCACGAGAGCAACCCGGCACATATCATGAAGACCATCAATGAGACAGCATGCCGCAACAATAAGACCAACATGTTTGCCACGCTGTTCATTGGTGTGCTCGACCTCCCCACAGGACGGCTGCGCTATTGCAATGCCGGGCATGATGCTCCTGTGCTGATAGACGGTGATGAAGTCTCGCCACTGCTTGTGAAAGCCAATCTGCCTGTGGGTTTGTTCGATGATTTCAACTATGAGATGCAGGAGACTGTCATCAACAAAGGTGCCACCCTCTTCCTTTATACAGACGGACTGACAGAGGCGAGAAATAAAGCCCATAATCAGTTTGGCGTGCAGCGTATCATGAAAATGCTCGAGCAATTGAGGGTCAGTCAGCCGCAGGAGATAATCGATTCCATGACGGAGCGGGTGCAGAAGTTTGCTGGAGAGGAGGAGCAGAGCGATGACCTGACGATGCTTGCACTCAGGTACTCACCAGTGACTGGCGACTACACGCTGCATGGAGAACTGACGATGAAGAATGATGTCAGTGAACTGAAGAACCTCCATGTATTCCTGAAGTCGGTGGCGGAAACGCTTGGACTGGATGCCTCTACAACACGCAACATAAGACTGGCTGTGGAAGAGGCTGTGGTCAATGTGATGGATTATGCCTATCCTGCCGGTACGGAGGGCGACATCACCCTCAAGGCATTGTCCAACAACAAGTATCTGAAACTGTCCATCATCGACTCTGGGATGGCTTTTGACCCCACTGAGGCAGCCAGGGCTGACACCACCCTCTCGGCAGAAGACCGTCCCATCGGCGGACTGGGCATATTCCTTGTCCGTGAACTGATGGACACCATCAACTATGAGCGGATTGGAGGTAAAAACATCCTTACAATGAAAAAGAAATTAATTAAGTAGTTAAGTAGTTAAATAAGAAGTTAAGTAGTTAAAGGAGTAGAGTAGTTAAGCCATTACAATGAACTATGAATGATGAACAAACATATAGTTGATTATGGTATCTTTGCAAGAGTAACGTCTAAACTCCCAAACGTCTACACTCCCAAACTCCCAAACTCCTAAAAAAATACATTAATCATTTAAAACAATACTACAATGAAAGCAACGATTGAAGAATTGGAAGACAAGTATGTGGCCACTTTGGAAGGCGAACTCGATACTGCCGCCGCAGTAGAAGTGGAGAAGGTCCTGAAGCCTCTGTATAAGAGCAATGGGCGCGACATCATCATCGACTGTACCAACCTGGAGTACATCGCATCAAGCGGACTGCGCATCCTCATCAGCATCCTCAAGGGAGCCAAGGCTGGAGGAAGCAAGGTCATCATGCGCAATATGAACGATGACATCAAGACCGTGTTCAAATTGACGGGATTCATCAACTTGTTTGAATTCGAGGAGGTATAAGATTATGAAAACGACGGCACTATTGTCGAAATCACAATATGGCCTGTATGTGGAATGTGTGGGCCATGTCGGAGAGGTTTGCTACAACCTTCCCTATCTGTATGTTTTGGATAGAAGCCTCGACGGTGAACGCTTGTGCAGTGCCGTCGAGACAGCAGTGAATGCACATCCAACCCTTTTCACGCGCATTGAACTCAATGATGATGGAGAACCTGTTCAGACCATTGACTTGGAAAAGGAGACATGGACCCTTTTGGTGGAGGATGTGGACGACATCGAGCAGAAGAAAGCGGAACTTGTCGTGCCCTTCAATATTTATGGCGACCGACTGTTCCATATCCGTCTGCTGCGCGACGACAACCATTACTACCTGTTCATCGATTATCACCATATCATTGTCGACGGCACATCGATGAGTCTCATGCTTGAGGACATCAACAGGGCTTATGGAAATGAGACCATCGCTCCGGAGGAGTTGACTATGGCAGATATTGCGGTAGATGAGGTGGAGAAACGCCAGTCGCCTGCTTTTGAGGAAGCCAAAAAGTGGTATGCTGCCAATTTCGACTGTGGCGACACGTTCACCCAACTGATTCCGGACCTGGAGGACCCCATCCACAGTGAGGCAAGTCTGTTGCGCACGCTCAATATTGACATGGAGCGGGTAGATGCCTTCTGCAAGGAACATGGTATCTTCAAAAGTACCCTTTTCACCTCTGCGTATTCCTTCTTGCTGGCGAAATACAACAATGAGCAGGAGTCGCTCTTCTGCACAGTTTTCAACGGCCGTTCCGACAAGCGTATGGCGCATACGGTAGGCATGTTTGTCAAGACCCTGCCCGTCTACGCCAAGTTCACTGCCGATACCACTGTGCTCGAATACCTGAATGCTGGTCAGGAGCAGATGAGTGGATGCCGTGAGCACGATATCTACTCTTACAGTGATGTCATGGAGGACCTCAAACTGCAGACCAACTCCATGTTCGCATGGCATGGCATGCTGTTCTCCCAAGAGGAGATGGGCGGCCTGCCCATGAAGGCGGTGCGCATTGGCAACAGCACCCTCGACGCTTCGCTGTACCTGAAGACATTCATCCTCAACGGACATTATCAAGTCAAGGCGGAATACAATGCCAATGAGTATTCGGAAGCATTGATAGCCCAGTTCCTGGAGAGTTACGAGGCAGTGGTGGAGGGATTCCTTTCGCAGGAGAAACTCGCTGATGTTTCCATCACAACCCAGTCGCAGACAACCCTGCTCGACTCCTTTCATACCGACGATATAGAATACGACACTACCCAGACCATCGTTTCTCTTTTCGAGAAGCAGGTAAGCGCCACCCCGCAAAACATAGCGGTGGTTTATAAGGACAAGCAATTCACCTATGCTGAGGTTGATGAAATCAGCAGCCGTATCGCAGCCTTTATCTCCCAAAAGGGATTGGGAGCAGAGGATGTGGTGTCGGTGCTCATCCCCCGCTGTGAGTGGATGCCCATTGCCTCGCTTGGCGTGCTGAAGGCTGGTTGTGCCTACCAACCCCTCGACCCCAGTTATCCGAAAGAACGACTCAACTTCATGATGCAGGATGCCAGCGCCAAGATGCTGATTGCCGATGCGTCTCTGCGCGACCTCGTCGAAGAGTTTCAGGGCGATGTGCTGCTGACTGACGATATCGCTGGATTGCCGGCAGCCGATGCCCCAAATGTGGAAATCCTGCCCAGACAGTTGTTTATCCTTCTCTACACATCTGGTTCCACAGGTGTGCCAAAGGGTTGCCAGCTGATGCACAGCAACCTCGTTGCCTTCTGCAATTGGTATCACATGGCCTATGGCCTGCAGCCTGAGCACAATGTGGCAGCTTATGCCAGTTATGGCTTCGATGCCTGTATGATGGATATGTATCCTGCGCTGACCTGTGGTGCCACCGTATATATCATCCCTGAGGAATTGCGTCTCGACCTCATCGCATTGAACGACTACTTCGAGGCAAACAACATCACCCACTCATTTATGACAACGCAGGTGGGTTACCAGTTTGCCACCAGCATCGACAATCACTCACTGATTCAGTTGTCCACCGGAGGCGAGAAACTGGCTTCACTGAACCCACCCAAGGGCTATCGGTTCTACAACGTATACGGTCCAACCGAGTGCACCATCTACGTCACTCAGTTCTTGCTCGAGAGAAAGATGAAAGAGATACCTATTGGTCTGCCGCTCAACAACCTGAGGCTGTATATCGTCGACCCGCAGGGGCATCGTCTGCCCGTGGGCGCTGCCGGTGAATTATGGGTGGCTGGTCCGCAGGTGGGCAGGGGCTACCTCAACCGTCCCGAGAAGACAGCAGAGGTGTTTATCCCCAATCCCTTCACCGAAGACAGCAAATACGCAAGGATTTACCGCACTGGTGATATCGTCCGCTACCTGCCCGACGGCAACATACAGTTTGTGGGACGTAGGGACGGACAGGTGAAAATCCGCGGTTTCCGCATCGAACTGAAAGAGGTGGAAGGCATCATACGCGAGTTCCCCGGCATCAAGGATGCCACCGTCCAGGCTTTCGACGAAGAGGGTGGGGGCAAGTACATCGCCGCCTACATCGTGAGTGACCAACAGATAGATATTGAGGCGCTCAACAACTTCATTATGGAGGAGAAACCGCCTTATATGGTGCCTGCCGTGACTATGCAGATAGATGCCATTCCGCTCAACCAGAACCAGAAGGTGAACAAGCGTGCGCTGCCTAAACCCGAGAAGAAAGCCGCCGTAGTTGAGGAAGCCAACGTGCCTATGAACGTGCTGGAGCAGACCCTCCATGAGATGGTTGCCGGAATCGTCAACAACAAGGAGTTTGGTGTGACGACAGTTCTGGGCTACGCCGGCCTTACCTCTATCTCCGCCATCCGTCTTGCCGTTCAGGTGAACAAGCGTTTCGGCGTGACGCTCGACCCCAAATCGCTGGTCAAGAGCGGTACGCTGCAGACTATAGAGAATGAGATATTGGCAGCGATGATGGCTGGGAATATGCCTGGTGTCGCAGAGAAAGAGGAGGCTGTGAGAAAGACTCCCACCTCGGCTCCGCTGTCTTATGCTCAGACAGGTGTCTATTTCGAGTGTCTGAAGAATCCCACCTCCACCATCTACAATATCCCTTACCTGCTTACTTATCCCGCAAAGACAGATGCGGGCAAACTGGCAGAGGCAGTGAAGAGCGTGGTGGACATCCATCCCGAACTGAGCGTGCACTTCACCACTGAGGGCGATGCCATCGTGCAGACCACCGAAGGCAGCGTAGCAGTGGAGGTGCCAATCACAGAGATGGACGACAATCAGCTTGCGACCTACAAAAATGAGTTTGTGAGGCCGTTCAACCTGCAGAAGGCTCCCCTCTATCGTTTTGAGGTGGTGAAGACACCTTCGGCAATACATTTGCTCCTCGATGTTCATCACCTCATCTTTGACGGTGGTTCAGCCGACCTACTCATCCGCCAAATCAATGCGGCACTCGAGGGAAAGACCTTGGAGAAGGAGACCTATACCTATCTCGACTTTGCCAACGACCAGCAGGCAGCAGAAGACAGTGATGCCTTCCGTGCCTCACAGGCGTTCTTCGCAGAGAAACTACAGACCTGCGAGGGAGCCAGTGAGATTCCCGCCGACCTGCCGAAGACCGACCATCAGGGATTGATTGGCGAGGTGGTGTGCAAGCCCGATTATGACAAGGCAACCGCTTTCTGCCGTCAGCAGGAGATAACTCCTGCCCATCTGTTCCTTGCCGCCACGGCTTATGTCGTTTCCCGCCACACCAACAACCGCGAGGTGTATCTGTGCACCGTCAGCAGCGGCCGTTCCAACCTGAAAATCTCAGACACGGTGGGTATGTTTGTCAATACCTTGGCTTTAGGCATGAGCGTCGATGACGTCAGCGTCAGCGAGTTCCTGCAGAAGGTCAGCGGTACCTTCGACGAGACATTGCGTCACGAGGACTATCCCTTCGCCCGCATCGCCACCGACTTCGGGTTCCGTCCCGCCATCGCCTATGCCTATCAGGTGGGTGTGCTGTCGGAATACAAGGTCAACGGAGAAACCGTCGGACAGGAACTTCTCGAACTCAAAGTGCCGAAGTTCAAAATCAACATCAAGATAGAGTCGCGCGGTGTGGTCGTGCAGTATGACGACGCCGTCTATTCTGAGCGCCTGGCCATATCATTGGCAGAGAGCATCGTGGCGGTCGCCACGCGGATGATGGAACAGCCGGATGCCCGTGTGCGCCGCCTCTCCATCGTCAGCGACAACCAGGAAGAGGAACTGTCGCATCTGCGGCAGACGGCAACGGGCGATGCTCCTTTCCGTTTCTTCCACGAGTGCATCCGGCACTTCGCCAAGAAGCAGCCCGACCATGAGGCACTGGTGGCGATTGATGCGAAATACACCTATCGGGAGATGGATGAGGCAACCGACCGCATAGCCATCGGACTCCGCAGCCGTGGAGTGAGGGAGCGCGACCGTGTGGCACTCCTGTTGCCCCGCACCAGTCGGCTCATCCTCTCACTGTTTGGCGTGTTGAAGTCGGGGGCTGCCTATATCCCCTGCGACCCGGAGTATCCCGCCGACAGGGTGAAACTGATTTTGGAGGACAGCGAGGCAAGGTATATCATCACCACTGCCGACCGTATGGACACTGTCCCCGCCGACAAGGCCATCGATGTGGAGGAACTGCTTGCCGCCTCACCATGCTGCGACACTGTCGAAGCAGACATTACTCCCGACGACCTTGCCTACCTCATCTATACCAGCGGTTCGACAGGTCGTCCCAAGGGTGTGATGCTGCGCCATGAGGGCATCTGCAATTATCTCTACGGACATCCCGCCAATGTCTTCGCCAATGGTGTGCTGACCGATGCCGACCGAGTGCTGAGCGTCACCACCATCTCCTTCGACGCCGCCCTTCAGGACATCGGCATGGCTTACTTCAATGGGAAGACACTCATCGTGGCTACCGAGGAACAAGCCAACAATCCGCTCGACTTGGCACGGCTCATCAAGGAGCAGCGCATCAACATGGTGTCGGGTACCCCGTCGCGCTGGCAGACATGGCTCACCAGTGAGGATTTCTGCGATGCCATCAGCAACATCCGCATCTGCCGCGCCGGCGGTGAGAAATTCTCCGACCAACTCCTTGCGATGATGCGCAAGGTCACCAAGGCACGCATCTTCAACTGCTACGGACCTACCGAAATCACCGTGGCATCCAACAACAAGGAACTTACCCAAGCCGAACTCGTCACTGTGGGCAAGCCACAACTCAATGTGAAGGAGTTTATCGTGGATGCCGATGGCAACGAACTGCCTGTTGGTGTGGTGGGTGAACTGTATATCGGTGGCCGTGGCGTGGCCCGTGGCTACAACAACCTCGAAGAGATGACCCGTGAGCGCTTTGTGGAGTACCACGGCGAGCGCATTTACAAATCAGGCGACTACGCCAAGTGGTTGCCCGATGGCGACGTGGTCATCCTGGGACGCACCGACCACCAAATCAAACTTCGCGGACTGCGTATCGAACTCGGTGAGATAGAGAATGTGATGCTCAAGGTGGAGGGCATGAAAAAAGTGGTCATCCTTATCCGCAAACTCAACGACAAGGAACATCTCTGCGCCTACTTCACCGCAGAGCGTGAAATCGCCCCCGACGCGCTGAAGATGGAAATCTCAAAGAGTCTGACGCAATACATGGTGCCTACCGCCTATTTGCAGTTGAAGGAAATGCCGATGACACCCAACGGCAAGACCGATGTGAAAGCATTACCCGAACCGCAGTTGGCCATCAGTTCGGCATATGAGGCGCCAGCCAATGAAACCGAGCGCACCTTCTGCGACATCTTTGCCGATATCCTGCAGATGGATAAGGTGGGAGCCACCGACAACTTCTTTGAGTTGGGTGGAACCTCATTGGTGGTGACACGCGTCATCATCGAGGCAGACAAGGCTGGCCTGCATGTGGCCTATGGCGACGTGTTTGCCCATCCCACTCCGAGGCAGTTGGCCCGCCTGATTACTGGCGAGGGTGCCGACGAGAGCACTGATGAGGTGGCAGGCTATGACTACACTGCCATCAACAACCTGTTGCAGCGCAACACGTTGGCTGTCTTCCGTAAGGGAGAGCGCCAGCCATTGGGTAACGTGCTGCTGACGGGTGCCACGGGCTACTTGGGCATCCATATCCTCCGTGAACTCATCGACTCGGATGCGGAGAACATCTACTGCCTTGTGCGCGGAAAGACTCAGGGGGCAGCGGAAGGCCGTCTGCGCACCTTGCTCTACTACTATTTCTCGGATTCGTTCAAAACGCTCTTCGGAAGCCGCCTGCATGTGGTCGTGGGCGATGTCACCAATGACCTCGTTGCTTTGTGCGCCCCCATTGACAACTCCATCAATACGGTATTCAACTGTGCTGCCATCGTGAAGCACTTCTCTGAGGGAACAGAGATAGAGGATGTGAACATCGGTGGAGCACAGCGCTGTGTGGAACTTTGCGTGTCGACAGGTGCCAAACTCATCCATGTATCCACCGCCAGCACCCGCGGACTGTGGGCTGGAGAGGTAAAGGATGAGGTGTTCACCGAGCAGCGGTTGTATATGGGTCAATACCTTGGCAACAAGTACATCTATTCGAAGTTCATGGCGGAGCGCCTGATTCTTAATGCGGTGGCGCTGCACGGACTGAATGCGAAAATCATGCGTGTAGGCAATCTCGCCGCCCGCAGCACCGACGGAGAGTTCCAGGCCAACTTCTCCACCAACTCATTCATGGGCAGAATCAAGGTGTACAACATGCTTGGATGCTGTCCCTACGGCATGCGCAACAAGCAGGTGGAGTTCTCACCCATCAACGAGGTGTCGCGCGCCATCGTGCTGCTTGCCACCACGCCGAAGGAGTGCTGCGTCTTCCATCCCTACAACATCCACGGACAATTCCTGGGCGATGTGCTCACTGGACTGAGCACCGTGAGCGAGGGCATACGCTTCGTCGAGCAGGAGGAGTTTGCCGAGGCGATGGAACAGGCGAAAGAAGACCCGCAGAAGGCGAAGCAGATGTCGTCGCTCCTGGCTTACCAGGATATGGCGCACGGACAGAAGACCACCGACGTGAAGCGCGACAACGACTACACGACACAGGTGCTCTACCGTCTCGACTTCTCATGGTCGCCCACCTCGTGGGACTATGTGGAGCGTATGCTCACCGCCATTGGCGGATTCGGATTCTTTGAATGAAAACAATTGACAATTGAAGATTGAAAATTGGAGATTGAGAAATAATGAGCAGCAACAACGACATTCATTCGCAATTCTACAAATACCTGTGGGCGTACATCCTGGTGGCGCTCTCAGGTTGTTTGGGAAACGTGGTTGATGGCATCATCGTCGGCAACTTAATCAGTGGCGACGGCGTGAGCGCCATCAACCTCTCCAAACCCATCAACCAGTTCATCTTCACGCTCCACCTGCTCATCAATGCAGGTGCGGGCATGTTGGTGGCATATGCACTTGGCCAGAAGAACATCAGCGATGCGCGGCGCTTCTTCACCCATGCGCTCACGCTGAGCATGAGTGTCGGTATTGTGCTGGCGCTCGTCGGTGGTGTCCTCTTCCCTGATGGGACGGCGCACCTGCTGTGCAACAACGAGCAACTGTTCCCGTTGGCGCGTGACTATATGCAAGTGTTGTTGCTGGGCAATCCCGCCTTTATCCTGATGTGGGGACTCTCCACAATGGTGGGTGTCGACGGCAGTCCGAAACTTGTATCCCTTGCAGTTGTCATCGACAATGTGTTGAACCTCTGTCTTGACATCGTGTTTATCCAGTTCTTTGGTTGGGGCATCACGGGTTCGTCGGCAGCCACGGTGGTGGGACACCTGGTGGGCATCGCCATCCTGTTGTCACACTGGAAGAATCCGGAGAACCGCCGTCTCACCCTCACATACGGTTCTTTCCAATTGGGCAAGACCTGGCAGACCTGCCGAAGAATTGTCTCTCAGGGAGCGCCGCTGGCGATTGCCTCCATCTCGCTTACGCTGTTGTTGCTCTCCGCCAACACCATCGTGCTGTCCACGTTGGGAAGGACGGGTATATTTGCCTTTGCCGTGTGCATGAACCTGTTGCAGGTCTACAACCTATTCCTCTCAGGCACTTGTCAGACATTGCAGTCGCTTGGTGCCATTCAGGTGGGGAAGAAGGATGAGGAGGGTTTGCGCGCCGTGTTGCGCAAGGCTTTCCGTTTCATCACAGTGGCGATGGTCATCACCTGTGTGATAGTGTGGGTAGACCCGGCTATCATCGCCCGTCTGTTCGGTGCCGATGACGCAGGGAAGATGACAGAGACTTGTCAGGCCTTGCGGGTGTTTGCCCTCAGTTTCATCCCCTTCTGCTACATCTATGTACTGATGATTGTCTACAAGCTCTACAGTCATCACCAAATGGCGTTGTTCATCTCCTTTGCCCTCTCGCTAACGGTCATACCCGTGCTGTGGTTGGTATCACGCTACGCGCCCCAAATGCTGTGGCACAGTTATCTCATCGCCTATATCATCGAGGCACTCGCCATCTATGTACTCCACCGCACCACGAAGGTGAAGTTTAAGTTAGTCCATGATTCATAGTCATGAGGTCGCTGGTTCAATACCAGCTTCCGCTACATTAAGAATCAGAGAGTTGCGAAATTCGTAGCTCTCTGATTTCTTTTAGGGTGAAATGATTTTCGGCTTTAGAATCTATTTTGAATATAGTGAAACCATTTCTCTTGAAGAAAGAATGCATAAGGTTTCACACTCTCATAGCCATTTTTTATGAGTTAGAAATAAAATAACCAATAATTTCCTTATTCTTTTTTCTTCGCATCCAGATGGTATCTGAAGCCGACGCCGAGGTAATGGTGTCGGAAGTCACGCCAAGAGATGGTTTGTTGATAAGTTGTCTGTTGGCTCCATCGGTCATCCTCGTTGTTCAGAATGTCGTCGAACTCCAACATGAGGCTGACTTTGTTTTTTAGGATTACCCAACCGACGGAGCCGTCCCAGACGAGGATGTTGCGGTTCATGCTGCCGATGGTGTAGCCTTGGCTGGTGCGCTCGGTGAGGCTGGTATAAAAGAAGAATTTTCCCTGAGTAGCCTCGACACGTAGACCGTAATTGTTGTTCCAGTGGGTGGTGTTCTGTCCAGACGAGGCAGTGTAGCGGAGGCGGTCGGCGTTGATTTCGGCGAAAGCGGAGGCTTTGAGCCAGTTGTAGTCGAGCGAGAGGATGAGCCTTTCACGAAGGCCCAAACTGTTCTGGCGGTTTCGGATGTGCTCGGGTTGTGTGGGCAGTAGGATAAGGAAGCCATGGTGCTGATTGGTATTCATGCCGAAGTCGCTTTGCAGACGGAATTTGTCACCGAGGCCTTGGTCGAGATTCAGGCGGAAGTTCCAAGACTTGCTGCCCCTGATGTTTTCAGGGCGGCTTACATAGACGGCAGTCGTGGGGTCATAGCTGAGGGCGGTGGTGGTCTCGCGGTCGTTGTGGGTGTAGCCGACAGTGGCGCTGAGTGATGTCTGACTGTGGGCGAGCACCATGTTGTAGGTCAGTTTCACATCATTGGTATGGGTGTTTCGCAGTCCGGGATTGCCCTCGGTGATGAAGAGCGGGTCGGTGAGGTCGCGGTAGCCGATGGTCTGTAGGATGTCGGGTAGTTTTGTCGTGAAGCCGTAGTTCAGCTCAAGACTTGCAGTTTTGCTGAGCTTCCATGTGGCTCGGAGTGACGGGTCGATGATGAAGTCTTGTCGCACGGTGGCCGTGTCGAGCATACCACGTTGGTAGTCTTGGCTTTCGCGCAGCCATCGGGTCGATACGATAGGCATGACCTGAACAGGTGTCAGGTTAATGGTCTGCGAGAGTTTCAGGCTATGCTCATGGCGGGAATACAGATTGCGGTAGCTGTTGGACGTATCGTTCATGCCGTTGGTCTGGAAGTCGCGGTCGTTGCGGTTGTGGTCGTAATTCATGGTATATTGCACCTGTGCCATCCATTTCTTGGTGAGCCAGCGGGTATGATGTGCCTCTGCCGTAGTGGAGAATTGTTTGGTGGGAGAAGCATAGGTCTGAGTGAGTTGTGATGAGGTGTAGGACAGGGAGTGCGCTGTGATGGTGCGGTTGGTTTGGCCATCAGTCTGACCGTCTTGGTAGTTCAGAGTGATACTTGCTCCGAGTGCGCCATCCTTGATGTAGTGCTCCCATCGGGCACTGGTGCTCAGTTTGGTTTGGTGGCCGTCGGTACTGGTGGCGGTGAGTTGAGACAAGACTGCTGCATACTGGATGCTTGGAGACTGGAAGGCTGCCAGAGCTTCCTCCTGTTCGGTGGTTTGGCGGCTGTGGGAGCGTTGGTTGCCATACTCCGCACTGGCGCTCAGCGAGAAGGTGTTCAGTGAGTCACGCACCCAGTGAAAGAAGGTGTTCAGCCGTGGCTCCAACTTGTGAGTGCGATGATACTCCTCGGAGGTGGAGCGTGTGGCAGCAGCGTTGGGGAAGTAGTTCTCGGTCATTTGGTGGCTGGTGCGCCAGTCATCATCGTGCGCCATGCCGCCCGTGATGCTGTAGAAACTCTTCAAGTCATGCGTGCCCTCTTTACGCTGCCAGTTGTGCTGGTACCCAGCCGATGCGCCTTGCTCTTGGCCAAAACCATTGCCCATGTTGGCCATGCTCCCGTTCATGTTACGCCGCCAATGCTTGTCGATGTTGTTGGCATTGGCAAAGACCATCAATGGGTCAGTCTTCGACAGGCGGTTCATCGACAGTTCACCTTCGTAGTATTTCGGCGACTGGTAGTAGGCCTTCACGTCACCATACCAGCGGTCGAGGAATCCGGGCTTGATGGCCAGGTCGAGCACCATGTCCTGCGTTCCGTCGTCCTTGCCCGTGCGTTCGCTGAATTCCGACTGGCGGTTGTAGGCCTTGATGTTTTCAACGGCCTCGGCTGGCAGCTGTTTCACCAAGTCATCACCGCCGAAAAGACTCTCGCCGTCCATCGTGATGCGGATTGGCTTGCCGTTCCATGAGAGTTTTCCCTTGTCATCGACCTGCACGCCTGGCAGTTGCTTGATCAGTTCTTCGAGCCGTGCCCCCTCCTGCAAGTGGAAAGCCTCAGGGTGGAATACTATCGTATCGCCCTTGATTGTGAAACGGCGGGCGCGGCCGGTCACCTCCACCATCTTCAGCATTTGCGGTGACATCTTCAACTCTATCGTCCCGATGTCAAGCGTGTCCTTGCGGCTGTCGCTGAAGGCCAGCACAGGCATTGATTTTGAGAAGTAGCCCAGCATGGAGAAGTCAATACTGCCTCGCCCATCGGCGAAGAAGGTGAAACAGCCCAATGAGTCGGTCTTGGTGCTCCTCATCGAATAGCTGTTGTCTCCAAACCGTTGAGTGTACTTCACCTGAGCTTCGGGCAGCGGTTCCTTTGTCTCGGCATCCACCACACGTCCCTTGACGATATCGGCCTTGATAGTTCCTTGTACGCTTGCGACAAGGCATAGCAGTAGCAGGATGCGGAGGTTTCCGCATCGAAAACAGCTCTTTTTCATTTTTATTGGGGATTAGAAGTTTGCTATGATCTGGTCAAAGGTCACGGTGGGGTCGGTAATGCCGAAACCTTCCTTTTTCAGTTTCTGCTTGCGGTGCTGCACGGCAGAGACGGAGATGACATAGATGGCAGACAGGGCGGTATTGGAAAGCCGTAGCCGAGCAAGCATGCACAAGCGGATGTCGTCTTCGCTGAACTGGGGATGCTCTGCTCGCAGACGGCTGACGAAGTTGCCGTCTGCGGTGTCGAGGGTCATTTCTATCTCGCGCCAATTGCGGGCATTGATAATGGTGCGCTTGCCAGCCTTGGTTTCCAGCATGTCGAGGATTTCACTCTTGTCCATGATGTGTCCACGCAGCATGGCTATCATGGTGTCCTTCTGCCGCAAACGTTCTGCCAACTGGTCCGCTTTGCGCTGTTGGGCGATTTGCTCTGCCAGATGTTGTTGTCGCGTCTTGGTGCGCCAGTTCCAAAATAGGAGGGCGAGAAGCAGCAGGCACAGCAAGAGGATGGCAATGACCGCCATCATCAGGTGCGACTGTAGAGAGGCTGACTTCTTCACATAGCCTGGTGCGAGGTAAATGTCGCGGTTGATGGAAAATTCTTGTTCAGCCCATTCCTTGGCGCTTTCATACGATGGATGCCTATGTTTCGTAGTATCTTCTTTTTGCTCCTGAAGAGTCTCCTCATACATGCCGATAGGTACGGTGATATCCCCGATGATGGAAACCGATTTTGTGATACTCAAGGCACACGTGGGTGAAATATCGACATGAGGCAGTGCCCATAGAGAATCCAGGCACAGATAGATGGAATCCAAGACCGATGTTGAAGAAGGTTCTTTGCAATGTCTGGCAGCAATGTCGGTGATGTGTTCCAAAGCGCCAAAGTGGTGCAGGTCGAAGGGAGGGTTGGGGAGTACCATGAAGCCGTAGTCGTTGAGCATCGTCAGCAGCCAACGGGGTTGGTCTGGCGACAGACGATAATGTTCCAGTGCGTGGCGTTGGCACAACTCTGATTGAACCGAGGGGGAAAGATGCAAATGATTTGCAAACTTGTCATAGACGCGGTAGGCGAGGGCGTGGTCTTCAGTGGTCTCGGCGCAATGGATGGCCAGATGGAAGAGCCGGTTTGTCTGCGAAGGCTGATACTTTTCACTTTGGCGGCGACTCAGCACGAAACAGATGCGCCCGAAACGCCGCAAGGCTTCCTTGTCATTGTTTGTACCGCCGAGACTTGCTTGCTCATAATAATGATACACGCGTGAGAGGGTGCTGTCGTCGGGGAATGCCTGGTCATCTGCGTCCTCATAGGCCACTTCACGCTTGAAGTTCCATGTCTCAGCGTCTGAGGAGAGGCAGGATGCGGTGTCTGCATGGTTCAGATACCATCGTTCTTCATCAACCATAGCCAGCAAAAGCTCATAAAGCATTTGCGAGTCTTCTGTCAGTCGTGTCGTATCTACTTGCGCCAACAACCGTGATGTACTGTCCGCATCCGTGAACACCATGTCTTCTGCGGCATGGAGCAAACGTTTTTGTGGCAAGTCACGCAAGTTCCACCCGATGCCGCACGCTAAGACCAGCACCAGAATGGCGGTGATGATTCCAACAGTCTTTTTTCTCATACAAAATGATTTATAATCTCGACTGCAAAGGTATGGCTATTTTGAGAAGTCCACAAGGAAATGGGGTGGAAAACAAATTCCGCACACCTCTCTCTGATATTCAAGTGATTAGGCTTTGATTTTCCACCCTTTTTCCATCTTGTAGGGTGGAAAAAACATAATGTTCAACTTCGTGAAAACATCATTGTGAAAAAAAGGGGTTACGAGGATTAATAACACCCTGCCCGCGGGCAGGGTGTATTGTTTTTAGGGAGTCAGGAAATCTAGGAGTTTAGACATTTAAGTTGCAGCGCCCTATTTGTAGTGGCAGAGGAGTATGTTGCCTTCATCATCGCGTAGGTGCATGCCGTTTCCTTGGCAGAACTCCCACATGTCGCAGTCGGTGCATGGTCCGTTGTGCATCCATTCGCGATGGCGGTAGGGTTCGAACTTGTTTTCCCACACCTCAGAGAAACGGTCTTTGTAGATGTTTCCCTGATGATACTTGCTGCGGATGCTCAGACAGCCGGAGATGGAGCCATCAGCGAGGATTGATGCCACATTGACACCAGCTTGACAATAATAGGGATAATTGCGCACCTCATATTCATAGTTGCCGAGGAATCCCTCGCAACTATAGCTCAGGCTGATGGCATTCTCCTTGCGCACCTCCACGATGAAGTCCATCACTTCACGGAACTGTTCGTTGCTGAGTTGCAGTTCGGGGTGAGTTGCCGCGCGCCCCATGGGAATAATCGTGAAAATGCGCCATTTTTTCACTCCCAAGTCAATGAGGTAGCGCTTGAAGTCGTGCAAATAGGCAAGATTCTTCTGGTTCACACAGGTGATGACATCCCATGTGATGTTAGTGCCTGTGAGACACTTGATGGCTCTTTCTGCCGTGACAAAGCTCCTTTTGCTGCCACGCATCCAATTATGGGCCTCCTCGAAACCGTCAAGGCTGATGGCGATGGTTTCCAACCCAGCCTCCACGAGACGGTCGCACATCTGCTGGTCGAACAACATGCCATTGCTCACCATTCCCCAGTGGAATCCACGCTCACGGATGGCCTTTCCGCATTCTGCGATGTCTTTCCTGACAAGAGGCTCCCCACCTGTCGTTATGATGAGGATTTTACTTGGGTCCATTGTCGTGCGGATATCGTCAAGCACCGGTAAGAAGTCCTCAAGCGGCATGTCCTGTGTCTCTGCTACAACGCGGCAGTCGCTTCCACAGTGTATGCAATGCAGGTTGCACCGTAGCGTACACTCCCAAAACAGCTGATGAAGAACATGCTTCTCCGTCCGTTCCGCATAATACTTATTGGCACGAATCAGACGAAAAGACTTGATTAAATCCGGCTGGGGCAGTTTTGTTTCCATATTTTACAGTAATTTAGGTTTTCTTTAATTAGGTTGACAAAGGTAATTGTTTTTATCTAATATAGAAAACATTTAAGCATTATTTTTAATCTACTTGGGGTGGTTGAAATTTATTTAAAAAAAAGAGGACATATTGTAGGTGGAATGGAAAAAAAGATTTATCTTTGTGGCGTTAATTAACATTTAAATCAACTAACCATGGAGAAAAAGATTTATTCACAGCCTAAGACAAAGGTTTTGTCGATAGCTGATGTTTGCGAGCCCTCGGTTGATCTGACCAGCGTGGCACCTGCAGTTTATGGTCCCGCTCCCGACGTTATCGAAGAGCCAGTAGATGATCTTTTCAAGTAAGGGTATCGTCAAACAAGGAACAGTAGCCAGGCCTAGCCTGGCTTTTTTGTTTGATATGGATTGATGTCCGTCACTTTGGCAAGCAGAATATCCCAGAAATTTGGGTAAATGGGAAAACTTGCGTATCTTTGTACCCTCATTAGCACAATAGCAGGATGAAGAAAGATAAGTACAAATACTCTTTTGCCCGAAGACTGACACGGTGGGTGATGTTGGTGCTTTTCATCATGATGACAGGTTTGGCATACATCACCTATTTGATGACAAAATCACTGATTGTGGAAAGCAGTGGCGATGCCTTTTACAACAGCATACAGTCCTCTGGAAAGAGCATCATTGACGCGATGTCGGATGTCAGTGTTGCTGTAGAGAACAACATCTTTGATGTTGAGAGAAACGTCAGTCAGCCAGGGCAGCTGCAGGCTATCATGGAGCGTATCGTTGCCCATAATCCCCGTGTGAGGAGTTGCGGCATCAGTTTCATCGAGAACCATTTCCCCCAAAAGGGACGTGCATATTGTCCTTATGCTTGGCGTAACGACAGTCTGGAGGTGGAAGGACGGCCAATAGAAGGTTCGGCTGCCTCCTATCTGGAGACAGACTGGTTTCGTGATGCTGTTGCCGCTGATTCTGCCTATTGGTCGGAACCTTTCTTTGACAGCCGTGACAACAAGACACCACTGGTGGCTTATATGTATCCCATCCACGACCAGAAAGGTAGGGTAGTGGCTATTCTGGGAGCAGACCTGTCTCTCGATTTCATGACACATCTGCTAGAGAAGGACACCATCTTTCAGGAGAGGGTTATGGCTATTCCATTGTCCAACGAAGGCGTGTTCCGTAGTTATATCCTGTCGCGCGACGGCACGTATATTACCCATCCTGACCAATGGCGTATTCTGAGGGGAAACTTCTTCACCCATATCAAGGATTCTGACGAACCCGGCGCTGCCCAGGAGATTATTAGAAAGATGTCGAACGGGAACCGTAGCACTAGAGAAGTCGACCATGATGTACGTGTCAATCGAGTGAAAACGTATCTGTTTTTCGCACCGCTGGAGGGAACCAATTGGATTTTTGCAGTTGCAGTGCCTAAGATGTCGCTCGACATGTTGGGGTCTTTGGTTGGCTTTTTGATGCTGTTGATTGCAGGTTTTATGCTGTTGGTCACTTTCTTTGTTTGCCGACTTGCCATCCGACGTGCGGCAAAGCCCCTGAAACAGTTGGCTGCCACTGCCGACCAGGTGGCTGACGGACAATTCGACACACCGCTGCCTGACATCAAGAGCCGCGATGAGATACATCTGTTGCGTGACTCGTTTGAGAACATGCAGCACTCTCTCACCGCCTATGTCGAGGAACTGAAGAGCACTACGGCCGCCAAGGCGTCGATGGAGAGCGAGCTCAAGATTGCTCACGACATCCAGATGGCGATGTTGCCCAAGACCTATCCCGCCTTTCCCGGCCGTCACGACCTCGACATCTACGGACAGGTGAAACCCGCAAAGGCTGTCGGAGGTGACCTCTACGATTTCTTCATCATCGATGAGAAACTCTTTTTCTGTATCGGCGATGTATCGGGCAAAGGTGTTCCGGCATCGTTGGTCATGGCGGTGACACGCTCGCTGTTCCGCAACATTGCAGCCTACACGAGGGAACCCGACCAAATCATGATAGCGCTCAACGATGCGCTTAGCAGCAACAATGAGGCAGGTATGTTTGTCACGCTCTTGGTGGGTGTGCTCGACCTGGCCACAGGGCAGATGAACTATACCAATGCGGGTCATAATCCACCCCTGCAGTTGATTGGCGATGAAGTGGATGTCCTACCCTGCGATGCCAATATTCCCGCAGGTGTGATGTCGGGCTGGGTGTTTACTGTGCAGCATCTCCAACTCAAGGCTGGTGACATGGTGTTCCTCTATACCGACGGACTCAACGAGGCAGAGGACATCAGCCACAACCAGTTTGGCATGGAGCGGATGCAGCAGGTCGCAAAGGTGACCATCCGACAGCCTCAGTCGCTCATCGAAGCGATGACCACATCGGCAAGTCTGTTTGTCGGGGATGCGGAGCAGAGCGACGACATGACCATGCTTGCCATACAATATACCAAATCATGATTCCAAAACTATAAAACGACTCTCCATGGTTGGACAAGGCTTAGGATATTACGTTATCGTCACAATGATATTGATTACATTGTTGACAGCGACCTTTTTAATCCCATTGATTGGTTTTTTGCGGAGGCGCTGGAAGGGGCTTGCCATAGGTTGTATCATACAGCCTATACTCTGTGCATTTTTGGGCCTGTTGACAGTATTTGGTGTTTACTTCTATCAGAGGTATGAATTCCGCAAATTTCGCGAAGCAGCAATGGCGACCGTGAAAAAAGTAGATGCTGACGGAAACACCCATAAGTGGTATTTAAAACCCGATGAGGAGTGCTTTTATGAAATTCGGGAACCGGACCAAAAGGTAGAATTTCAGTTTGTCAACCACGTCAAACTATATGATGTCGTTCCGCTCGACTCTTTCGCTGTCTGCGTCGATGACAAGATTGTTGTCAAGTTCGACTTGGAAAATCGCAAGGCATCAGCCACCGAGTATGATGAACCGATAGATGTTGACAAGGTAGACTGGGACAAGGTGTCGGACTTCTTCAAAAACCATCCTTAGTTCCACACCAACAGGTTGTTGCTATATTTTCCTCCGACATGGAATGTCCTGTTGGCGTCAGGGTGTTTTGTGTATCGTTTACAAAAAAAAAGGAAAAATTCTCCAGCGATGTGTAATAATCCATGACTTTGCCTGTCTTATTAGTGAACAGCAGCAAGAACCGGTCTTCATACAGTTCAAGTCATCGAGTATTCACAATTAAAACAATAAAAGTCATGTCAAATTCATTTTCCTTCCTGTACTCCGCGTGTGTTCTTATTGGTATTGGCATCGGTGCCTTGGCTGGCTACCTGATGGACGTGAGAGGTCTCTGTTTCTGGCTCCTTATCGGCATGGGTATCGGCATGGGCAAACTCGCCGCGTTTTTAATCGGGCAGAAGTATCAACTACATGGGCAACACAACAGACAATAGACATATCATCAATCCAACTCTCTCAGACATAATACACAGACAATCCCCCACGCCCTCGATTCAGAGGATGTGGGGGATACTCTTTATGATACAGATATCCTTACTTGTGGAACTTGAAGTGGTCGAAGCCCTCACCATAGACGCCAATCACACGGCTTTGGCTGACAAAGGCGGTGGGGTCCACCTCATTGATGATGTGGAAAATCTGGCTTGACTGGCGCTTCTTCGCCAACACAAACAGCATCTTGATGTCGTTGCCGGAATAGAACCCCTGTGCGTTGAGCACGGTCACGCCACGGTGGGGCTCTTCGTTGATGCGGCGGGCTATTTCCTCATAATGTCTTGAAATGATGAAGAACTGCACCGAACTGCGGCGTGAGTTCACCACCTGGTCGATGCAGAAAGCGGTGACACAGAGCACCACATAGCCATAAATCACTTTCTCCAAATCATGGAACACCAGATAGGAAGAGGCAATGATGAAAATGTCGCAGAGCAGAATCACACGGCCAAGGGAGATGTCGCGGTACTTGTTTACAATGGCTGCGATGATGTCGGTGCCACCCGTGCTCCCGTTGAACGACAGACCCAGACCTACACCGCTTCCGCAGAAAATGGCACCGATGATGCTCGCCATGAAGGGCTGGTCCTGAAGCAGGTGCATCTCGTTGCCCAGGTTGGTGAGGAACGATAGAAACAGGGTAAGCACGCCGACGGCATAAATCGTCTTGAGGCAAAAGCGGAAGCCAAGCACCTTGAGTGCCGCCAGCAGCAAGAGGGCATTGATGCCAAAGTAACTCACCTGCACAGGTACTCCCATGCCCCAGTACAACAGGGAGGAGATACCCGCCACACCACCTGTGGTGATGTCATTGGGAAGGAGGAACAGAGTCCATCCCATGCCATATGCCATCATGCCGATGGCTATCATGATGTAGTCGAAAAACTCGGAATTCAGGATTCTTTTTGTCGCAGATTTCCTGTGTGCGTTCAGATTGCTGTCGTTGAACATGGTCTTTTAAATTTCACGCTGCAAAATTACGATTATTTTTCAAGGAACAAGTCAGAAAGGCAGCATTTTCGCACCAACTTATGGTTTGATAAAAAATTATTTACAGAAGTTGAATCATTCCTTCAGCCCCAAGGAGCGGATGTAGTTCTCTTGTGGCTTGCAGTTTCGGAAGAGGCTGTTCTCGGCATACTGCATCAGGAGTTGGCGAAACTTCTGCTGGTTGGGCCTTGCCTCCCGCCATTCCTTGTAGGTGCCCCGTTGCGCCTCGCTGTATCTCACCACGATGCTGTCCCATTGTTCAGGCCGTTGGATGCCCATCATGCATGAGCCGTCGATTTTCTTGTAGGGCCAGAAGGTGTAGCCGATATTCTCCTCTTTCATCACCTTGACAAACTTGGCTTGCCACTCATCGCTATTGTGTCCTATCTCCCCCATGTACATGGGCAGGTTGGTCTTGTTGCGGAAGTCGATATAATCCTTGATGGCCTCTTTTGTCGGTTCTCCGCCGTATCGGTGGCAGGTGTACATGATGTTGTTGTCGAAAGACCAGTTGCTGAACATATAGAAGTCGCTGTTCCAACGGGCACCGCCCAATAGGATGACGTGGTTTCGGTCCTTCTCACGGATGGCCTTGACAGCTCGTATGTACAGAGGCTCAAGCTTTTGGTTTAACGCCTCTTTGTTCTCAAAATAATGGGCGATAGGCTCGTTTGCCAGTTCATAGCCCAGAATGACAGGTTCATTTTTGTAGTGTTCGGCAATGCGTTTCCATATGCTGCAGAAGAGTTGCTGGCTTTGTTCGCTCTCAAAGAGCCAGGGGTATCCGTGGCCGTCATCGATGTTGTCGCCTGTCTGGCCTCCAGGGCAGTCATGCATGTCAAGTATCAGGTAGAGGCCGGCCTCACGGCACCATCTGACGACGTCGTCAATCCGTTTGAAGCCATCCTGCTTGGAGGTAAGCCCCATATAGTCCTCATCGGTGAAGAGTTTGTAGTTGAATGGCAGTCGGATGGTGTTGGCGCCCTGTTTCTTGATGAACAGGATGTCGTCGCGTGTAATGTAGTTGTCTTTGAATGCCTTCCAGAATTCTGCTGCGAAGTCGGGACCTGCTGCCTCTTTGATCATCAGGTCAATCATCCATGCGGAGTTGGTTCGGCTGAACCCGAACATATATCCCTCGGGATTGAGCCAATTGCCTAAGTTGGTTCCCTGGATATACAGTTTCTGCCCATTCGGCTGAATGAGGTCTGGACCATTGACATGCACAAACCGCCCGTTTTTACCACCCGCAAATGATGATGTGGCAAGCAACAGCAATGAGGTTGCCAGCAAAACAATTCTTTTCATATTTTTAATGAAGACTATTTTCCTGTAATTTTGGTGTAATAATCATTCATCAGTTTAAATATCAAGTATGCAACATTGGGTAGTTCTATTTTTTCTTGTGGCATGGCTTCATGCAAATTGATGCGATAGGTGTTGTGGCTGAAAGCATTGCGAATGGAAATAATCATTTTCTTTTCTTTTTCATCTAATTGATGGCAATCAGCCTGTTCCAAAAGACCCAACAATGACCTGAAGTTGTTGAGTTTGGGAACAGTCTTCCCTTCCACAAAGAAACCTTCGCTATCTGGATTGCTGAGTTCAGGGAAAGTATCAGATATCAACTTTTCGATGTTTTGGATGACACCGAACACAGAGGAGCGACCTTGGTCATATTGGGCCAGTTCCGAGTGTAAGTCTGCATGGCTGATTTCCCCACATTTACTTAATTGTTCCAACAGTGACAACAGACGCTCATCATTGATTAGCCGATAGAATTCACCATAGTTTTTCAAAGACATGTTTTCTTGTACCACACAGAATGATTTCTTCTTTCCTTTAATGTCAACCTCAAATGTCTTTTCCATTCTGACTGCTTGGCTGAGAAAACCTTCTTCACATACTTTTTTGAGCATGAAATTCCTATCATTGACCATTTCATTGTCTGGAATAATTTCTTGGAGAAGGTTTTGTGCCATCAGGAACAGCACCATATCCTGTGTTTTATAGCGGCGGATGGCCCGCTCATTGTTCTTACAGAAACGGATGGCCTTGTGCAAGGTTCTGTCCATGGCTTCTTTCGCTTCTTGCAAGGTCTTATGGTTTCCTTTATCACGACCAGTCATTGAATTCAGGAAAACTCTGATTTCTTTTTCAATACACTTTTCTCCATCTTTTTTACAGGTAAGCCTTTCGTTGATTTCATCTGTACTGACATATATGGGAACGAGGGAATTTCTCTTTTTTTCATTGTTCAGAATATTGAAGACATCATATGTCCTGGCAAATCTGGTTTTTTCCCCATTCGCTTTTTGGGTGAGATAGTAAGGCTGACCATTGTCACCCCTAACGATTTCAAAGAAACGACTGATTAGGTAGGCTGCATTGCGTGTCTTATCATCGGCTTCATCACTGCCATCTTCGTTTTGAAGCATCAGCATCAAAGTTTCGTAGTTGGCATATTTGTCCTTCAATAGTTGTAGGATATATTGGGTGAACAAGCCGTCAGGAAGCATGATGGTGGCAGACTTTCCGTCCTCACCCATTTGCAAATATCTGCCAGCCAGTTCACGATAATAACGCTCGTCTCTGGGCTGCCATTTTCTTCTGTTGGCATGTAGGAAAGGAATCTTCTTTTTTTCAACGGCTCCCTGAAGGCATTTATTTAGATAATCAATCTCTTTTTCCAAGTATCTTTGGTATAGCGCCTCAATGTCTTTAGGGCCAAGGTTGAGAACATCTTGGATAAAGGGATGATTGTCTTGCCCCCCAAGCAATCCTGCTTTTCTCAGTAACTCGGTTAACTCGCTTATAGGTTTGCCTGAATGATATGTGGCGAGGAAAGCCACAAGTACATTGAAGTTTTGACCAGTAAGTTTGTTTCTTCCGTTGTCGGACGCAGGTTGCCACTCCATCAACGATTCAGCTATGTATTTTGCCAGTTGGCTATATCTGATTTCCGCAAATCCCTTTTTCGCATAGTTGTTGTTTTTTGTCCCGATGGCTTTTTTGTCATCATTGAATTTTACCAAGCGTTGCTTCAATCGTGCTTTTCTTTCCTCAAGAATAGTTATGCTGTTCTGATTAAACTGTTTTGAGGCACTGATTTTTTTCCTGCTAAGCAAATAATCCAACAACTTGTCGGGTATCCAACTAAGTTGGATGCCATGATAAAAATTTTTTAAAAGGTCGGCAAGTTGTTCCCGGGTGTCAAACCTTTTCACTTTGCCATCGCAGAAATCTTTGAAGAAATTTCTCAAATGGTTGTAGGTTGTCTTGATTATTTTTTCTGGTGAGGGGAATGTGTCTGTGCAGTTGTTCTTGTGCAGCAAATATAGATAGAAAGAAAGAGCAGGCAGGTCGTACACGCTCATTGAGGCTTTAGGACATGGTTGTTCCACAAGCGCTTTTCCATTTTCACTTTTGAGCTGAGGCAAATAGACTCCGTTTTTCAAAAGGTCAGAAGGAGAGGCATTCCAATACATCCCTATGCGGTTGTCTGAGATGTTGTAACTGGCATGGTGGTCGGTCACGTATGGTTTGCTGTCTGCACTGTCTTCTGAGAATTGCAACAATTGCAGAACTGTCTCGTTGTCTTCCAATTTTACGTCTGTAAGTTCCGACTGCTGCAGCATATCGGCCCATTCTTTTTTGCGCAACTCTTCTATTTCTTGCAACCGTCCAAAGCCATTGATTTCTTTCTGAAGGGTTCTCATCCTTTTCTCACCATCCACACCGGTTTTTTCGTAGAACCTGAATCTGAATTTGCCTAATTCCACTTGAAATCTGATGGTCTCGAATAGTTTTTTTGTGTCGATATAACGAAGTACAAGATGGGGGAATCTGTCAGTAGCTCTATATCGTTTCACTTTTTCCTGCAGCGTGTTGTCAGTGCCTTCCACCTCATCAGTGAAAAAATCTTGACCATCTTTTGAGAGGACATCAAACAAAGGCAAAGGACATTTGCGGAGTTCATTAAGCATATCCATTGCTAAAGCCGTTTCCGTGTCATTGCTGTCAAGTCTTTTGCCTCTTGTCATGCGAATGCGGTAGATGCTCATCATTTCCCTTACAATGTCGTTTTCAAAATCTTTGAATGGACTATTTTCAGGTGCAAGTAGTCCTGTCTCTTCAATCAACCGTTTTGCATAGGGTTTTGAAAGGAATATGACACAGAAATAAAGTAGTCCAAAATCAGAGAGTGCACGGCACTTTTCTTGAGTCTCATCAATAGTGCGCTCGCCAAAGATGCGGAAATACCATTCTTCCCTTTCCACAAAAATGCGAACT
>JAGCXX010000277.1 GCA_017961115.1 Prevotella sp.
TGTCCCTCCTCGTCCTGCCATGCTTTCACCCAGTCCTTGCTGAAGCGGAAGCCCTTGAGATAAGGATAGAACCAGTTGGGGATATAGTAGCATTTCCGTTTCATGAAGTCGAGTTCTTCCTCCGTGACAACCACACTCTCGAGCGTGGCAATCTGTCGATTGAGTTCATCAGCGAATCCCTCTGGATATACGGTGTTGTTGCGGTCAACGAACATGTACTTGACCATTGCACGCGGATAATTGTCGATGACGGCGCAGCACATGGAGAGCTTGTAGAGGTCATCGTCTGTGAAATGAGTGATAATTTGTTTCATATTGATTGGAATGAAGTGATGATTTTCGGTGCCAAAATTAATAAAAAACCATATAACCATATCATAAAAAGCTTATTTTTCACTCAAATAGATAACCATTATTTGTAGATTGGCTGAGAAAAAAAGCCGATTCGTTGAAAAAATAAGGAAAAATAGATGTTTCTGCTTAATTTTGCCAAATCATAAAAATCAAAAAGCAAACATGAAACGAATCATTACCACATTCTTATTTTGCACATGTGTATTGTTGGCCTACCCGAGGTATATTGGCGACCTCAACAATGACAACAAACTCAATGTCACAGATGTCATGCTGTTGGTCAACATTGTTTTAGGAAACCACACTGACTATGAATTTATTGTAGCAGATATCAACGAAGACGAGACGATAAATGTAACAGATGTGATGTGTCTCGTCAGAATCGTATTAGATGATGAAGAACCCAAGGAGATAGATGAAGTTGACGCCCTTTACATTACTTATTCTGATGAAGAAGTCACTTATAAAATGCCATCATCCTGGAAAGACGATGTCACCGTGAGCATCACCGGCGGTCATGTGGAAGTTGTGAACACCAACACTACTGATGAGTATGTGACCGTGCTCAGTGGTTCATGCACCGATGGTTCGCTCACCTATACAGGTTCTTATAAAACGACATTACGGCTAAACGGCGTCACACTCACCAACCCCAGTGGTGGATGTATTGACATTGAGGACGGCAAGCGTTTAAGCCTTGAACTTGCTGATGGTACAGTCAACACCCTCACCGATGGTGCCGGAAGCCAAAAAGCCGCCTTTTATTGCAAAGGACATCTGGAAGTCAGCGGCGGCGGCACGCTCAACGTGACGGGAAATCTGAAGCACGCCATCAGGTCGAAGGAGTATATGGAACTGAAAAAGACAACAGGTAATATCCACATTCTCAGTTCCGCAAGCGACGGTATCCATGCAGGACAATATTTTGAGATGAAAGGCGGTACTGTCACTATGGATGAAATAGCAGGTGACGGCATTCAATCAGAGGCCTTGTTAGAAGGAGATGACAATGATGGCCAATTGTTCATCAAAGGCGGAAAACTCGAAGTCAACCTGACCGGCAACGACGCATCCGCCCTCAAGTGCGACTCCCTGCTGACCATCAGCGGAGGCGAGTTGACAATCAATTCCTCCGGCGATGACGTGAAAGCCATCAAATCGAAGAGCGACATCCAAATCAGCGGTGGCATCCTATCCATCACCCAAACAGGCAGTTATCTTATCAGCGAGGAGACAACCGATGGCGAAACCACTTACGACCCCTCATACACCACCGCTATCAAGAGTGACGGCAATTTGACGGTAACCGGAGGTGAAATCACCATCAGCAACACCGCAGAAGGTGGCCGTGGTCTTGCTGCCGACGGGAACATCACCATCTTGGGAGGTACGCTCAACGTGACAGCTGATGGCGATGGCGGCATTCTCGACATCAGCAGCAGTTCCTCCTCATCCAAGAGTTATCGGTTGTATGTGGCATTGCCCACCAATGGCAGCAGTGGAAATCCATTTGGCAGTCGTTCAGCTTGGACAAATGTCTATCTCTATGACAGCAGTGACAACATGGTAGCTCAGCTCACCAACCAAACCAGTTTCACAGCCAACGGTAAGACCTTGACGTTCTATTATTATGACTTTGGCACCGAAACATCCGGCTCCTACTATTTCAAGAGCGATGACTACACGAGCGGTGGTGGGTTTGGCGGAGGTTCCACCTATGCCATTCAGAGCACATCTTTTGACATCAACCTCACTGGCAGCAACGTTTTCTACAATATCAGTAACAGTTATCAGACCAGCAGCGGCACACGAACCTACTCCATCAGCAATGTGACCTCCACTTATGCCAATGCCGTCACCGCCACTGCAGAGGGCGAAACATACAAAGCTTTCTGTCTGAAGGCAGACGGTGACATTACTATAGACAACGGCGCCCTCACGCTCATACACAACGGCATCATCAGCAAAGGTATCAAATCCGACAAAACCGTCTATGTCAAGGGTGGAAGCATCAATGACACTGTTGGCGGCACCTATATGATTATTGGCACCGACCCGTCGTACAGCACGGCCATAAAAACCCTGAACTATGTTGGCACTGGCGGCAATGTTATTGTGAACGCAATAGGTTCAGCCTCACGAGGCATTTCCGCCGATGGAACATTAGACATCAGCGACGGCACCTACGACATCACTCTAAGTGGTGACGGAGCCACATATACCGGCAATGGCGAGACCGAAGGAGCTGGCAGCCGTGGTCTGAAAAGCGACAGCAACATGACGCTGAAAGGAGGTTCTGTCTCCATACATTGTTCAGCCAAAGGAGGAAAAGGCATCAAAGTAGGCACCAGCAGTGTTACGGGTGAGAAAGGTGCCCAACTCACTATCGGCGATGAGGCAGCTTCTGGGACAGGTCCAACCCTCACTGTTGAGACCACTGGTTCTTACTTGAGCACCTCCAACTCATCTGGCGGTATGGGTGGTATGATGGGAGAAGAGTTCATCGGCAGTTGCAAAGCAGTGAAATGCATGGGTCCCATCACCATTCATGGAGGCGACATCTACCTGAGTACCAACCATGACAGCGGTGAGGGTCTTGAAAGCAAATCGACCATCAGTATCAATGGCGGAACAATCGAGAGCAACACTTATGATGATGCCATCAACGCAGCGTCCACCATCACCTTCAACGGTGGCAACACATGGGCCCACGCATCTGGGAATGACGCCATCGACTCCAATGACAAGACGACTGGTATAGTCATCAACAACGGCATCGTGATTGCCTCAGGAACCAGTTCGCCTGAGGAAGGCTTTGACTGTGACAATGCAGCTTTCATCATCAATGGTGGAACGGTTATAGGCACCGGTGGCTCCCAGGGTGGCGGTAGCCAAGGCGGTGGCATGCCTACAAGTGCCACTCAGGCATATGCCACATTATCCTCTGTCTCTCTCACCAAGGACACTTATCTCAGTCTGAAGGACAATAGTGGAACAGTGGTTTTCAGTTACAAGTTGCCAAATACCACCAGACAGTCGACCATTTTGGTAAGCAGTCCTCGACTGAGCAAAGGTAAAACTGCCACTATCGTTTATGGCAGTTCTTCCATCAGCAATCCCACCAATAGTATTTGGAATGGAGTTTATACAACAGGTGCCACAGTTTCAGGAGGAACGACATCTTCCGTGTCGCCAAAATAAGGTCACTTTATGACCATGAAGCATAGATCGTTTCATCCTGGCCCGCCGTTTTTAGGCGGGCTTTTTTATGAACAGCCTCAAGCACACTGTGCCAACTCAATAAAAAATACATTGTTTCACTTGGATATCATAAAGATTATGTATCTTTGCATGATAAAAATGTTCAATCATAATATCCAACATCATCATGTTAGTTATCAACTCATACGAAGAATTTGCCTCTCATCTGGGTGAGGAACTCGGCCACTCCGACTGGTTGCTGATTGACCAGGAGCGCATCAATCTCTTTGCTGACGCCACCCTTGACCACCAATGGATACATGTCGACACAGAAAGAGCCAGCAAGGAGAGTCCCTACAAGAGCACTATCGCCCATGGTTATTTGACCCTGTCGGTGCTCCCCTATCTTTGGGCACAGATTATCCAAGTGAATAACATCAAGATGCTCGTCAACTATGGTATGGACAAGATGCGTTTCGGTCAGCCTGTGGTGACCGGCAGCCGTGTGCGCATGGTGACAAAACTGCACAACATACAAAACCTGCGCGGTATCTGCAAAACTGAGGTTGACTTCAAGATAGAAATAGAAGGACAGAGGAAACCAGCTCTTGAAGGCATCGCCACCTTCCTGTATTATTTCAATGCCTGACACCACCAGCCATACCGTCATAATGGCGCTCGGCTGCAACCATGAAGAGGCAGAAGCGGCGATAGCAAAAGCCATCCAGCTGATGAGCCACTACATCACCGACATGCATTGCACCGAAACTCTGATGACCGAGCCTATCGGTATCCAGTCGGGACCATTTTGCAACTGCATCATCAAGGGACTCACCATCCTTGACGCGCCGACTCTTATGGCTGCCATCAAACAGGTTGAACGCGAATGCGGCGACAGAAGGTCACTGCGGCAGAAGAACATCATCATGATGGATATCGACCTGTTGTTGCACGGCACAAAGAAATACCATCCACAAGATTGGAAAAGAGACTATATCCAACAACTGTTGTCCCAAACCTGCATTCCCCATCCCCCATCACCATGACCTCCCAACAGTGCGTTAGTCCCCAGTATCAGCATCTTGATAGTTGGCTGCAACAATTGCCTCAATTGTTTGCTTCCAACCAGGGAACGCTGTTGTATGATGGCAGGAATCAGATTCGGATGTTTGAAGTGGATGGGGAAAAGGTGGTTGCCAAGCGCTACAAACGCCATGACATCTTCAAAATGTTGGTTTATACCTTCTTCCGAAAAAGCAAAGCACGTAGGGCTTATGAAAATGCTGTGGAATTGAAATCCCGTGGCTTTTCAACTCCACAAGAAGTAGCCTATATGGAAAAACGGTTTGCCGGACTGATTCGCCAAGTCTATTATGTCTGCGCCTATACAGATTGGCAACCCATCAAACCATGTTTGATTGAGCAAGAACCATTTGATGAAACCCTGGCAGAGGCGTATGCCCATTTTGTGGCGATGCTTCATGAGAGTGGAGTGCTGCACCGAGACTTAAACCCTACGAACGTTCTTTATCAGAAA
>JAGCXX010000278.1 GCA_017961115.1 Prevotella sp.
CGACAATACGAACGAAAACCACGAACTTATCATTTCCTGCAAACAACAATTGATGCAGGCATGGGCTAAATTCCAAGAAAATCCACTTTGGAGGGATTTGCCCATCATATAACATTAATGAACAAAAGAAAATAAATCTTCGTTATTTATTTTGCTTTCCCCTCGCTTAATCGTAACTTTGCAAAAAATTCTGACTAATTATCTTCCTTATGAAAAAAATTGTTCTCTTTATGGTGACATCCCTCATCTGTTCGGTGGGATGGGCAGACAACGTGGTGAAAAGTCCTGACGGACATATCATCCTAAACTTTGACGTGAAGGACGGCAGTCCGCGATACTGCGTGGCGTATGACGGGGCGATGATGGTGGAGGAGTCTCCTCTCGGTATCGTGGCCAACATCGGTGACTATACAACCGGACTGAAACTGACCAAAATGGAGCAGAGTTCAGTAAAGGACGGCTATTCGCTCCGCAATATCAAGCAGAGCAGCATCAGTTATGAGGCCAATGAGGCAGTCGCTGAGTTGGAGAAAGACGGCAGGCATGTGCTCGACATCGTATTCAGAGTGAGCAACCGCGATGTGGCGTTCCGCTATCAGGTGTATCCCAGGCGCGACACCCGTGTGTGCGTGGTGGAGCGTGAGGTGAGCGGTTTTGTCATGCCGCAGGGTACGACGACCTTCCTCTGCCCACAGTCAAAACCCATGGGTGGCTTTGCACGCACGTCACCGAGCTATGAGACAGCTTATTCCACAGACGATGCCACTGGCAAAAACGGATGGGGTGAGGGCTACTCCTTCCCCTGCCTGTTTAAGGCTGGAGACCAAGGATGGGTGCTGCTGAGCGAGACGGGTGTCGATGGCAACTACTGTGCCAGCAGACTGATAGGAGAGAGCGATGGTTCCTACCACATCGGTTTCCCGCAACCCGGAGAGAACAATGGACTCGGTTCGGTGACTCCCGGTATCGCATTGCCCGGATATACGCCATGGCGCACCATCACCGTGGGACCGTCACTGCACAATATCGTGGAAACCACAGTGCCGTTCGACCTCGTGCAGCCCAAATACAAGGCATCACAGGAATATATTTATGGCAAGGGTTCATGGAGTTGGATTATCGGCATGGACAACAGTTGCAACTACGACGAGCAACGCAGATACATCGACTTCTCTGCCGCCATGGGTTATCAGAGCGTGCTGATTGATGCCTTCTGGGACCAGCGCATAGGCCGTGACCGCATCGCACAGTTGGCTGCCTATGGCCGTGAGCGTGGTGTGGGACTGTTCTTGTGGTATAACAGCAATGGTTTCTGGAATGATGCTCCGCAGACCCCTATTGGCAAGATGGATCGCTCGGGTGAGCGCCGCCGTGAGATGGCATGGATGAAGAGTGTGGGCATCAGGGGCATCAAGGTCGACTTCTTCGGTGGTGACAAGCAACAGACGATGCAGCTCTATGAGGACATCCTCACTGATGCCAACGACTTCGGACTGCTGGTGATATTCCATGGCTGCACATTGCCGAGAGGGTGGGAGAGAATGTATCCCAACTATGCCGCCAGTGAGGCGGTGCTCGCCAGCGAGAACCTGCATTTCTCACAGGACTTCTGCAACAATGAGGCGCGCAATGCCTGCATCCATCCCTTTATCCGCAACACAGTGGGCTCGATGGACTTCGGCGGTTCGGCACTCAACAAATTTTATGGTGCTGACAACAAGCGCGGCAGCAAGAGGATGACGAGCGATGTGTTTGCTCTCGCAGTGGCAGTGCTCTTCCAGAGCGCAGTGCAGCATTTTGCCCTGGCACCCAACAACCTCGACGATGCTCCGGCTTGGGCGATTGATTTCATGAAGCTGGTGCCCACGACTTGGGATGAGGTGAAGTTTATCGACGGCTATCCAGGCAAGTATGTCATCCTGGCCCGCCGCCATGCTGACAAATGGTATGTGGTGGGTGTCAATGCACAGGAACAGCCTTTCACAGCCAATATATCACTGCCGATGTTTAAGGGTGGCTCATTATTGCAGGTTTACAGTGATGACGCCCAGCTCAATGGCAGCCTGAATCAGGTCAAAATCGGCAAGAAGCAGCAGATGAAGGTGACCATCCCGAAAAACGGTGGCCTTGTCATCGTCAATTAGTTGGGACTGCTGTCGCCAATCAATACATCAATCATTTCAATGATTCATTTTTCACTGCAACCATCTGTCAGAGCCATCACCATCATGATGGCTCTGATAGTCTGTTTGGGAGTGTCGGCTACTGACATTGTCCAGACAGAGCATCTCACGTTCTATTATCCCCATTTCAAGTCAATTGACCTGGCATTGGGTAAAATGCCGGACATGACTGACACTAAGGTGGAGTTTTGCTGTGAGGCCGCTTTCACCGGCCAACTTCTTTCTTCTTTCAAGCACTCCAATGTCGCCGACAACCATGTGAGCGGTGGCAAATGGTATCAAGGATATAACTGCAGGGCAAATACGGGCGCTTTTGTGTGGTATCAAGACAAGTGGGAGTTCATGGAGAAGAAAAGATTCCTCTCCGAGAAACCTGCTTGCCAGATGGCGTTCTGCCAACATCTCCTCATCCTCAAAGGCAAGCAGACTCCTATGTGGGAGAGGATGCGCAAGAACAGGACGCGCTATAGGGCACTTTGTGAGAAGGATGGCCGCCTATGCCTGGTGGAGTCAAGAAAGGTAGTTACGCTGGAGTTCTTCATCCGCTGTCTGATGGAGAGCAAAATTGCCAATGCCATCTACCTTGATATGGGTGCCGGATGGAACTATGCCTGGTATCGGGATACCAAGGGCAATACCCACGAAATCTTCCCCGAAAGCAAAAAAGCCTCAGATTATCCGTATCGCACCAATTGGGTCACTTTTTATCGGTAATCGTTTTTTCCGTTAACGAAGCACAATAAATCCCATAAAATGTTGGTGGGTAGTAAGTGTTTGTGAGAAAAACAATATATTTGTGCATTGAACCCAAAAACGAACTAAAAATATGAAAACAAGATTTTTTTTGATGATGGCGTTCCTGATGACGGGAATTGCCATCCAAGCTGCTGAAAAACATGAGGTTCCCATCAAACATGTGACGGTATTCACCAACGGAGCTCAGGTGGAGCGCACCATGTCACTCAACCTCACGGCAGGTGAACAGGTCATCACATTCACAGGATTGTCTCCCTATGCCGATACGAAAAGTTTGCAGATGCGCGCAAGAGGCAAACTGACCGTCATCGGAGTGAACTACCGAAAGGCTCATCCCGACAGTGTGAAACAGGTGCGTCAATACAAAGAGGCACAGCAAAAGGTGAAGGCTGCAGAGGACCAGGAGAACCAGTTGAAAGCGCAGCGTGAGGTGGTGGAGTCGCAACTGGAGATGGTGAAGACCAACTGTTCCGTTGGCAACCGCACGGCGGTCACACCGCTTGCTGGCATCAAGGAAATCAACAATTACTATTCACAGGAACTGCTCGCACTGAAAAAGAAACTCATCTCCATAGACGAGGAAATGGCGAAGGCGAGAGAGCAGAGGCAAAAATTGGCACAGACAGCTGACTCTATCGCCCACCTGCGCCTGGAGGAGGTGACTGAGGTGGACGTGAAGGTCAGCGTGCCACAGGCTTGCCGGGCGGAATTCGACATTTCCTATTTTGTGAAGAATGCGGGTTGGTATCCTATCTACGACGTCAGGTCGGAGGGTACTTCACAACCCCTGCAACTATCCTACAAGGCGAATGTCTTCCAAAACACCAAGGAGAAGTGGAACAATGTGATGGTGACACTCTCCTCTGCTAACCCCAATCTCTCAAACGTGGCTCCAGAATTGCGCACCTATTGGCTCGACTATGGGCGTCAGGCTCCTCGGTATGACCAAAGTGATGACGATGGTGGTGTCTCAGGAGTGGTGACAGATGAGAGGGGAGACCCGCTCATCGGTGCCACGGTGTCGGTAGTAGGAACAAAACTTGGCACTGTGACGGATTTTGAGGGACATTACTCCATTACCTTGCCCAAGGACAAGAGACAGTTGCGCTTCTCCTATATCGGTTATGAACAGCAGACCCGGCGTGTGAGTGGCCCAACTTTGAATGTCAAGATGAAAGAGGATGATTCAAAGTTGGAAGAAGTTGTAGTCGTAGGATACGGTACGACAGATGCCTTGCAGGGAAGAGTTGCTGGTCTTGATCTTAAGGTGAACAAAAAGGAGACGGCAAGGGCTGACGCAAGTGCTGGTGCTGTTCTTGAGGAGAGTGAGATGATGGATGTTCAGGAGCAGAAAGCACAGTTTGGATACGAGTTCGAAATCCGCCAGCCCCTTACATTGCTCTCCAATGGCAAGGTGACGGTCACTGAGATAGGCCGTTATCAGTTGCCTGCCACCTATCAATATGTGGGCATCCCAAGGGCTGACAAAGATGCCTTCCTGGTGGCTGATGCTACAGGGTGGGAGAGTGCCAACCTGCTCGAGGGTGAAGCCAACGTATATTTCGACAACGCTTTCGTGGGCAAGACCATACTCGATCCCAGTACAATCGGCGACACCCTGCACTTCTCCTTGGGACGTGACAACAGCATACGAATCCAGCGCATTAAGGTGGCAGACAAATCGACCCGCAAACTGATGGCTTCTTCCCAGGAGCAGAACATGACCTGGCGAATCTCAGTGAAGAACACGCGCAGCGAGGCGGTCACCCTGACACTTAAAGACCAGATTCCTGTTTCGCAGAATTCGGGCATCAATGTGACGACGGAAGAGCTGAGTGGTGGAAAATTGGATAAGGAGAAGGGTATCATCACTTGGATACTCCAACTAAGTCCCAATGAGCAGAAAGACCTGATAGTGGAATACAAGGTGAAATATCCCAAAAACCGACGACTCGTCGTGGAGTAACCTGAATATCACAAAAAATGTAAAGTTTTGCAATTGAATAATAAATTGAAAGTTTTTTCCAGATTCTGATTAAACTTATAGCTGCTTGATGCATCAAATACTCAGAAAATGATAAAAACCAATTAATTTTCAACAAACAAAAAGCAAACCTTATGAAAAAGATTATGATCATTGCTGTGATGGCTGCAGCACTTTCACTCAACGCCAACGCACAACAGCAGAATCCCCAAATGGGACAGAGAATGGACAGAACCGAAATGATTAAAATGCGTACCGAGGCAATGGCCAAGGAATATGGCCTTGATGAGGCACAGCAGCAGAAATTGCTCGAGCTCAACACACAATATCCAGATGCCATGCCACGTATGGGTGGTATGAGAGGCGGACAAAGACCGGGCATGGGCAACAGACCTGGTGGTCCTCAGGGTGGTCCTCAGGGTGAGAACGGACAGCGCCCACGTAGAATGGGACAGGGCGGCGGTCAGCCCGGACAGGGATTCGGACAGCGTGGTGGTGGTCCAAGAGGCGGCTTCAGAATGCCTGACCCAGAGACCATGGAGAAGTACAACAAACAGCTCAAGGAAATCATGGGCGAGGAAAAGTACAACAAATACCAGGCTGACCAGGAAGAGGCTCGCAAGCGCTTCATGGAGCGTATGCAGCAGATGCAACAGCAGAATCAATAAAAAAGTTTGGTTTTAGTAATATATAGACGATTTTTAGGTAGTTATTGATTCAGGACAACGGAGCCACCTTTTAAAAGGGGTGGCTCATTTTCCGTTTTTTGATAGTTGAAAATATTGGGGCAACCATGAACCGTAAACAATCTTAAATGATGGACAAGAAAAAACACAATATCAACCGACGCGAGTTCCTCAAAAGACTGGGAATTGGTGCCGGTTCGGCATTTGCCTTGATGACTTTGGAACCTTTCTCTGCCATTGCCGGGGAGAAACATTTTAAAAGCGCGGGCAACAAGATGACCTATCGCATCCAGCATGGGTCGGGAGAGCAGGTGTCCTTGCTCGGATTTGGAATGATGAGACTGCCCAACAACCAAGAACAGGTCAATGAATTGGTTGACTATGCCATTGAACATGGGGTCAATTACTTCGATACGGCGCCGATGTATATGGGCGGACAATCGGAAGTGCTCACAGGCAATGCCCTCACTCGCTATCCCCGTGACAAATTCATGGTGGCAACGAAAATGTCCAACCAAAGTCCGCAGTTGTGGACTTTGGAGGCTGCAAAGAATATGTTTGAGCAGTCAATCCAACGACTCAAGGTGGACTATATCGACTACTACCTGCTCCATAGCATCGGTGGGGGTGGCGTGGACAACTTGCACCAGCGTTTCATCGACAATGGCATCCTCGACTATATTCTTGAACAGCGTAAGGCAGGACGTATCAAGCACTTGGGATTCTCCTACCACGGTGATGTAAGGGCTTTCGACTGGCTGCTCGACCATCAGGAGGAGTATCATTGGGACTTCGTTCAGATTCAGATGAACTTCCTCGACTGGCGGCATGCCTCCATCAGGGGAGGACGTCGTCATGATGCCGATGCAGAATATCTCTATAACAAATGTGAGAAAACTGGGGTGCAGTGCGTGATTATGGAACCACTGCGTGGCGGCGCATTAGGAAAGATGTCTGAAGAACTGCTGTCACAGTTGAAAGAGATGCGCCCTAACGACAGTCCGGCACGGTGGGCATTCAGATGGGTGGGTTCACATCCCAACATCCTTACCACACTGAGCGGCATGAACAAGATGGAACACTTGGTGGAGAACGTGGAAACTTTCTCACCGCTTGACCCCTGTACGGAAGCAGAGAATGCGCTGCTGGCCAATATAGCCGATAAGATGGCTGGATTTCCCGTCATCCCGTGCACCACATGCTCCTATTGCATGCCGTGCCCCTATGGGGTGGATATCCCTGCCAATTTCTCCTACTATAATGATGCGGTCAACGAGCATCTCCTGCCACTGCCTGAAAAGACGGCTGCTGACTATGCTGAGAAAAAGCAGAAATTCATCGACGGCTATTCCAAGGCTCTGCCCGACCAGAAGACTTGGGCGCACAGGTGCGAGGATTGCGAGGCATGCCTTTCCAAATGCCCGCAGCAGATACGTATCCCCAACCAGATGGCCCGCATCGTGGAGACTTTGAGAGCAAGATAGTGGAAAAACAAAAAAGGTGTGCCTCGTCCGGCACACCTTTTTCAAATTCTGCAGTGCCTCACGGCAGCGCGAATGTCGCTAATTTTTAAAGCATAACCTAAAATAACCTACTAAAGCAAATCTAACATGAAACAATGGCTGTTTCTTTCTACGATGCAAAGTTATAATAAAAAACATGACATGTCAAGCAATAATGTTACTTAGACTTTTTACTTTGTAACCCGATGCCCCAATTCAAAAAAACCACAACAAAATGATACAAATTTGATAATTTTATACCATATTAATATATAAATTTGCAAAGTATTCAAGGAAAAAAGTTCTAATTAATAAAATAATTTAGTTTTTCAAAAATCTAAATCACACAAAAACATGAGAAAACTATTCATTGCAATGATGATGTTCATCTGTATGGGGGCTAATGCCGCCGTAGATGAAAACTTCTACATTTTCCTTTGTTTCGGACAGTCCAACATGGAGGGAAATGCGAGACCTGAGGCCCAGGATCTTGTAAGCCCCGGACCGCGATTCTTGCTCATGCCGGCGGTTGACGATCCGCAGAGAGGCAGAAAAATGGGTGAGTGGTGTGAGGCCGTTCCGCCTCTCTGCCGTCCCAACACAGGTCTGACACCCGCCGATTGGTTTGGCCGTACACTGGTGGCTTCGCTTCCTGAGAACATCAAGATTGGTGTTATCCATGTGGCCATCGGTGGCATCGACATCAAAGGATTCCTGCCCGATAGCATCCCGAGCTACATCAAGAGGGCTCCGCAGTGGATGAAGGGGATGCTCCAGGCATACGACAACAACCCCTATCAGCGTTTGGTCACACTCGCCAAAAAAGCACAGAAAGACGGTGTCATCAAAGGCATCCTGATGCATCAGGGAGAAACAAATACCGGCGACCCACAATGGGCTCGTATGGTGAAGGAGGTCTATGACAACCTTTGCGGTGACCTTCAGTTGAAACCAGAAGAGGTGAACCTCTATGCCGGAAATATCGTTCAGGCCAATGGCCAGGGTGTATGCATCGGCTGCAAGAAGCAGATTGACGAACTTCCTCTGACCCTCCACACCAGTCAGGTTATTTCTTCCGACGGTTGCACCAACGGTCCCGACCGCCTTCACTTCGATGCTGCAGGCTACCGTGAACTGGGTTGCCGTTACGGTGAGGCCGTGGCGCGATTCCTGGGCTATGAGCCAAAGCGGCCGAAGATGGAGTCGGCTATCAAGAAAATAGAAGTGCCTGCCGATGCTTTCATCGCTGAGACTACCGTGCCGGGCAATGAGTTCCCCAAACTCGACAAACAGCGCCGTGGATATTTCTACTTGAGGGCTCCTGAAGCCAAGAAAGTGGTGCTCGACATCTGCGACAAGAAATACGATATGCAGTCCGACGGCAAGGGCGGTTGGATGGCTGTCACCGACCCCCTCGTGGTGGGCTTCCATTACTATTTCATGAACATCGACGGCGTCAACTTCATCGACCCTGCCACCGAGACCTTCTTCGGATGCAACCGAGAGGCTGGAGGCATTGAGGTGCCCGAAGGTCCCGAAGGAGACTACTACCGTCCGCAGAAGGGAGTTCCTGCCGGACAGGTGCGCAGCATCTTCTACTGGTCGGAATCCTCAAAGGCCTGGCGCCACGCCATGGTCTACACCCCCGCAGAATACGAGAAGGGCAAGAAAAAATATCCTGTGCTCTACCTGCAGCATGGCATGGGTGAGGACGAGACTGGATGGAGCAAGCAGGGACATATGCAGCACATCATGGACAATGCCATCGCCAAAGGGGAGGCAGTGCCGATGATAGTGGTCATGGAGAGTGGCGACATCAAAGCCCCGATGGGGCGCGGACAGGGCATGGGCGACTATGGCTCATCGTTCTACCCCGTACTGCTCAATGACCTTATCCCCTATATCGAGTCCAACTTCCGTGTGAAGACCGACCGTGAGAACCGTGCCATGGCAGGACTGTCGTGGGGTGGCCATCAGACTTTCGACGTGGTGCTCAACCATCTCGACAAGTTTGCATGGATGGGAACCTTCAGCGGTGCCATCTTCAACCTTGACGTGAAGACCGCTTACAACGGTGTGTTCAACAACGCCGATGAGTTCAACAAGAAAATCCACTATTTCTACATGAACAGCGGTACTGAGGGCATGGACCAGATGTTCGGCACCGAGAGGATGGTGAAGAGCCTTAACGACATGGGCATCAACGCCGTCTACTCCAAGTCGGAGGGAACGGCACACGAGTGGCTCACATGGCGTCGCGGACTCAAAGAGTTCATCCCGCACCTGTTTAAAAAATAATTTTTACTCTATAACTATAAAACCTTTAAGAACATGAACAAGACAAAAGGATTGACCATCATGCTGATGCTCCTGCTGGGCTGTATGACAGCGGGCGCACAGGGTCTGAAAGACGTTTACAAGGATTACTTCCTTATCGGTGTTGCTGTCAACCAGCGCAACGTGACCAATGAGGAGCAGCAGGCACTGATTAAGAAGGAATTCAGCAGCATCACCTGCGAAAACGACATGAAGCCCGAACCCACAGAGCCTCGTGAAGGGCAGTTCAACTGGGAAAATGCCGACCGCATCGCCAATTTCTGCCGTGCCAACGGTATCAAGCTGCGCGGTCACTGCCTCATGTGGCACAGTCAAATCGGCCGCTGGATGACTGAGGACAACCCCACCAAGGAGGTGTTCTACCAGAGAATGAAAAACCATATCCAAGCTGTTGTAAGCCGTTACAAGGACGTTGTGTACGCCTGGGACGTGGTCAACGAGGCCATGACAGATGACAGGAATGCTGAGGATCCCTACCGCCAGTCGGTGATGTACAAGCTCTGTGGCGATGAGTTCATTGCAAAGGCTTTCCAGTTTGCCCGTGAGGCAGACCCCAAGGCTCTTCTTTTCTACAACGACTACAATGAGTGCGACCCGGTGAAGAGCCAGCGCATCTACAACATGGTGAAGAAGATGAAGGACAATGGAGTGCCCATCGACGGAATCGGCATGCAGGGACACTACAACATCTATGGTCCTACTGAGAAGGAGGTCGACGATGCCATCACTCTCTACAAGAAAATCGTGAAGCACATCCATGTGACCGAACTCGACATCCGCGTCAATGAGGAGATGGGCGGACAACTCCGTTTCAGCCGTGACGGCGTGGCTATCAGCGACACCGTCAAGCAGAACCTCGCCGACCAGTATGCCCGTGTGTTCGGCGTGTTCCGCAAGCATAAGGATGTCATTGATTGCGTCACCTTCTGGAACCTCAGCGACCGTGACTCATGGCTCGGTGCCAACAACTATCCGCTGCCGTTCGACTCTGACTACAAGCCCAAATTGGCTTACGACTATATCAAGAACATGTCGAAGCCTTCTGGCCCGATTCCTCCCAAACCGAAACCAGACCCCAACCGCCAGCGTCAGCGCCAGCAGCGTCGTGGTGGTCCCGGCGGATTCGGACAGCAGCGTCCGCCGTTCAACCCCAACCTCGCATTTCCTGAGGTGGCAGGCGTGAAGGAAGACTTCAAACCATCAGAGCTCAACCAGCCGGGACAACAATATCCGCAGGTCAACTCACAGGGTTACGCACGCTTCCGCGTGGAGATTCCCGACGCTCAGTCGGTGACCGTGGGCCTCGGCCTGGGTGGTGACGGCAATGCCGGAACCAAACTGCAGAAGACCTATGACGGTTCTTGGGTAGGTACTACGTCGGCACCGCTTGACGAGGGATTCCACTACTATCACCTCACCGTTGACGGAGGCGTGCTCAACGACCCGGGCACCAACAACTACTATGGTTCCACACGTTGGGAGAGCGGTATCGAGATTCCCGCTCACGACCGCGATTTCTATGCCGCTCGCTTGGACATTCCTCACGGAAACGTACAGCAGGTGCTCTTCCCCTCTCCAAGTACCAACAGCCTGCGCCGTGCATTTGTGTACACTCCTCCATCATACGGCAAGAACAAGAAGGAGAAATATCCTGTGCTCTATCTCCAGCACGGATGGGGTGAGGACGAGACAGCATGGAGCACTCAGGGACATGCCAACCTCATCATGGACAACCTTATCGCTGACGGGAAAATCAAACCCTTTATCATCGTCATGACCTATGGCATGACCAATGAGATTCGCTTCGGTGGCATTGGACAGTTCACTGCTGAGGACTTTGAGAAAGTGCTCTGTGACGAGTTGATTCCTTACATCGACGCCAACTTCAGTACGAAGTCTGACAAGTGGAATCGTGCCATGGCCGGCCTTTCGATGGGTGGTATGGAGACCAAGCTCATCACCCTCCGCCGTCCCGAACTGTTTGGTTCCTACGGTCTGTTCAGCGGTGGCCAGTATGCTCCATCCGACATCAAGGATAAAAAGCAGGTGAAACTCATTTTCGAGAGCACTGGCAGCAAGGAGCAGCCCGATGCCATCAAGAAGTCGGTGGAAGACCTGAAGGCAGCCGGTTTCAATGCATATGCCCATGTGTCAGAAGGCACTGCTCATGAGTTCCTCACATGGCGCCGCGCTCTCTATGAGATGGCGCAGCTGCTGTTCAAATAAAGCATTTTTGTAAGGAGTTAAGGAGTTAAATGCTTCTTAACTCCTTAACCTTTTTAACTTTGAACCAATCGCTATGAACTATTCACTAAAACACCTTCTTCTTTTGTTGTTGTGCCTGACCATGGCACAGAGTGGAATGGCGAAGAAAGCAGTCTCCCCCAATGGATTGCTGTCGCTCCAGCCACATGATGATGGCTTTGTTGTTGCCTATAAGGGACAGGTTGTCCTCAACATACCGTCAGTGGGGTATGAGGGGAAAAACGCAGCCTCGCTGTCAGCACTGAAGAAGTCAAGGAGTCTCACTGATAACTATCACATGCTGATTGGCAAGCGACTGCATTGCTACAACAAGGCAAATGAGTATGCTGTCGCTTTGGGCACTGGCGTGAGAATGGTGGTCAGGCTCTACAACGACGGTGTGGCATTCCGTTATGAACTGTCGGGACTGGATGATGAGCCGCTGCCGAAGGAAACAACCACCTATCTGATTCCAGAGGGGACGAAAAGATGGATGCAGCAGTGGACTGATGCCTATGAGGGGTTCTTCCCGCTGACCACTTCCTACAAACAAAGAGCTGAAAGGGGATTCTCACGTCCCTCCCTCTCTCCTGAAGGTTTCAATAACCATTGGGGCTACCCCGCACTCATCCAACCCGCAGATGGGGTATTCGCACTCATCACTGAAGCCAACATGGAGAAATTGCAGAGTGCCTCAAGTCTGTTCAACGATGGTGAGCGCTATAAGGTTTGTCCCGATGACAACCAACTCAAGTTCAATGGCGAATGGCATTCTCCCTGGAGAGTGATTATTGTCGGTACATTAGCCGATGTCGTGCAGTCCACATTGGTCACCGATGTCTCAGCTCCCAGCCAATATCATGATATAGAGTGGATAAAGCCAGGATGTGTCTCATGGATTTACTGGGCTTACAACCATGGTTCCAATGACTACAACATCATCTGCAAGTATGTGGACATGGCTGTGACTCTCCATTTGCCGTATGTGCTGATTGATGCCGAATGGGATGAGATGAAGGATGGAAAGACCGTGGAGGACGCCATCAACTACGCAAAGTCGAAAGGCATAAAACCCATGATATGGTACAATTCGTCGGTGGGATGGGTGAACGGCGCGCCTGGTCCCAAATATCGTCTCAACAAACCAGAAGACCGTGAGCGGGAATTCGCGTGGTGTGAGCAGTTGGGCGTCGCAGGTGTGAAAATCGACTTTTTCTCTGGTGATACCCAAATGAATATGGAATATTGCATCGACCTGATGGAGAGTGCCGCACGTCATCATCTGCTGATTAATTTCCATGGCGCCACCATTCCAAGAGGATGGCAACGCACCTATCCCAACTTGTTGACCACAGAGGCTGTGTATGGGGCAGAATGGTATAACAACGTTCCCACTTTCACCAACAAGGCTGCCGCACACAATGCCACCTTGCCATTCACACGCAATGTCATCGGACCGATGGACTATACCCCGTGTACCTTCTCCGACTCACAACATCCGCACATCACCTCAAATGCTCATGAACTGGCGCTCACCGTACTCTATGAGTCGGGGCTGCAGCATCTGGCTGACAAACCTGAGAGTTATCTCGCCCAACCCGAGGAGGTTCAGCAGTTCTTAGGCCATCTTCCCAGTGTATGGGACGAGACGCGCTTTGTTTGTGGATACCCAGGAGAGTTGGCTGTACTTGCCCGCAGAAACGGCGACACCTGGTGGGTGGCAGGCATCAATGGGACAGATGCCCAAAAGACGGTCAATCTGAACCTGGATTTTTTGAGGAAACCACACAACATCCAAGTCTTTGAGGATGGCGACAGCAAGTCACAACTATGGAACATCCATTCTGCGGAAGTTGTCCCATCGCTCATGAAACTCCAACCGCGAGGTGGTTTTGTCTTTGTCGTGAAAACTACACATTGACATTCATTTTTCAAAACTTCTCAACTTTTAAATATATCAGAACCACGGATAACCCGGATAAATTCTAACTTCCTTGGTCTGGAGGGTGTGTCAAAATCAAGTTATTGATTTTGAAGAGCATGCCGTGAGCCGAATGGAGCTCCCCTCCCCAGTTGGGGAGGGGTAAGGGGTGGGGAGTTATTCTTGTGAATACTCCTA
>JAGCXX010000279.1 GCA_017961115.1 Prevotella sp.
ATGAGGTCGAGCGAGTGGTTCTCAGTGATGGAAAAATAGGCATATACCTCATGGTCGTCGGCAACGGTTACTAATGGCTCGCTGATGTTGCTGCTCACCAATGCACCGACATGCCAGGGTATCATCGATGCCACACCAGTGAGCGGACTTCTCACAATGGTGTAGGAGAGACTGTTGCGGGCATTGTTCTCCTGAGCTTTGGCTTGGGCCAAAGCGGCTTCTGCTTCAAGCAATGCGTTGCGCATGGTCTCTACAGAGAAATCCGACACCACATTGTTCTCTTTCAGTCCAGCCTCGCTCTTGTAGTTCATCTGTGCCGTAGCCAACTTGGCTTCCGCGCTCTTTCTCGTGGCAACTGCCATCTCAAGGGCTGCCTTGTAGGGCACTTGGTCAATCACAAACAATGTCTGGCCTTTTCTCACTTGGTCGCCTTCCTTGATACAGATTTGAGTGATGTTGCCCGACACTTGCGGGCGCACCTCTACTATCTGCCTGCCGGATAAGCGTGCAGTATAGGCCTGCTCAAGGGTTACGTCATGAGCTGACACCACCATAGTCTTATAATGTACTGGTCCTTGGGGCTTGTCTTTTTGCTCTTCATTTTTACATGCACTCATGATGACACCCACCATCATGACTGCCAATAGCTTATAATCAATATGTATCATAATATAGTAGACTACTGTTAAATTAGACCATAGTCATGGTCGTTCGTTTAACGTATTGCACCAACAATTAGAATATATTAACAATTCGGGTAGGGATAATAAAAGACCCCATGGTTCATAGAACGCATGAGGTCTGGGAGATTATCATGATAATGGATTATCCCTTGAGAATGATGGAGCAGAGGTAATGGTTGCCGTCTTCGGTGTTGATGGTGGACATCAATACCATTTGCTTCCGGGAGTAGCCGCCCTGTATGGTGTATTGCATGTTGCGTCCGTCGCCGTTGGGATAGATGAGGGTAATCATTTTGTTCCGGAGTGTCCAACGTCCGTTCTTGCCGCAGCAATCTGTAAAGGTGCCGTTGGCATTGAAAGTGAAGTATCCGTCAAGATGAAGGTCAAGGTCGCACTCTGGGGTGGGAGAGATTTGCATGTCGCTGCTCTTCCAGGTTCCTATGACGTTGGCGGTGTTGACGATGTCGTCCATATCCTCTTGCTCACATGAGGTGAGTGTGGTGGCGGTGCCGCAGATGAGGATGGCGGCGAGCATCCATTTTACCAGCTTTTTCATCTTTGTTGCTTTTTTTTATAAAAATGAATTGAATTACTTTTGTTTGTTTTGTGTTGCAAAAGTAATCTCATTTCATACTTCATGAAATAGAAAAAGCCATTTTTCTTTCTCCTTCCTTACGACTGGCAACCGTTTATGCGACAATTAAGGCTTAATGCCTCCGCATCTGTCGCGTAATTGGAGACTAACTACATCTTGCTGCAGACAGAGTATACGTATCCACGGGTCGTGTTCACCACTGTGGTGAATTGCTCCTTTCCGGTGAGGACGTCCTTCATGTCTTTTCTGATGCCGCCGCCCGACAACTTGAGCAATGCCTCCTTCATCGTCCATAGGCGTATGAAGGCGACATCGGGGCGTGATGATGCTTCTATCTGCCGCAGTTCATTGTCATTCATAGTGTAGCGCACTACCGACTCGTTGTATGGTCTGATGCGCTCGATGTCAATGCCGATGGGATGGGGGGCAATGGCACAAATGGCTGCAACAGGACAGTGGCTCATATTGAAATGGATATTCGGATAATCGGCTAAATATGGCTTGCCGTCTTCCTCATAAACCAGTATAGGAGGTTGGGTGATGCCATACTCCTCACGCAATCCATCGCAGAGCAGTAGAAAAGCTGCGGCACAAAGTTTCTGACCCAGTTCATGGCGGAACCGGAGCACTTGTTCGCTTCTCTGTGCCGTCAGCCGTGGCATTGCCGCACTGAGGTCAAATTGTGTGATGTCGTCGTTAAGATAAATCATGATAAAGAAAAAGCCAAGCATCATTGCCTGGCTCTTTTTGTAGGAACAATCGGACTCGAACCGATGACCTCTTCAATGTGACTGAAGCGCTCTAAACCAACTGAGCTATGCTCCTGTGCGTTTCTGCGGTGCAAAGGTACTACATTTTCCCGAACCACCAAATTTTTTCCTCACTTTTTTTCTTGCACCATGTTTTATCGAGTTGAAAAGCAAAATCTTTAATCTTTAATCTTTATTGTTTAATCTTTTTTCATTACCTTTGTTCCAATCTAACAAACTACAACAAAATGTTCTCATGATGAAGAAGACAATTACCTCACTGATGCTCATGATGGCCGTCATCACAGTCAGCGCTCAGTTGGCATGGCCCACGCCCTCACCGGAAAGCAAGGCAGGACTGCGTTGGTGGTGGCCTGGCTCCGCTGTCGATGATGCCAACATTGAATGGACGATGCAGCAATACGCCTCAGTAGGGGCGGGTTCGGTGGAGATAACGCCCATCTATGGAGTACAGGGCAATGAGGCACATGCCATCCCGTTTCTCTCGCCACAATGGATGTCTGCCCTGCAAAAGGTGGAGACAGAAGGAAAAAAAGATGGTATCCTCGTCGATATGAACACGGGTACGGGATGGCCTTTTGGAGGACCTGAGGTACCTATCGAGGAGGCGGCGTGCAAGGTGGTCTTTATTGTCGACACCGTTGTTGTCGAACGTCCCACCGACAAGGCGGTGACTGTAGACATAAGCATTGGCGATGAGAAAGAGCGACGCTTTGCACAACTCAAAAGCGTTCAGGCTTTTCCCATTGATGTGAAGGGCTACAAAGGGCGCTGCATCGACATGATGGGTGCGGTGGAAAACGGAAAGTTGGAAATGCTTCGCTTGCCTGGAAAGTGGCTCATCATCGCACAGTATGAGAGCCGCACTCGCCAACAGGTGAAGAGGGCGGCTCCCGGTGGGGCTGGGTATGTCATCGACCATTTTGACAGAGATGCCGTGCGTCACTACCTCGACCGTTTCGACCGTGCGTTTTCCGGAAGTGCGACACCCTGGCCGCACAACTTCTTCAACGACTCTTATGAGGTATACAATGCCAATTGGACCCCCACGCTCCTCAAGGAATTCAAGGAACGCCGTGGCTATGACCTCGATAAACATTATCCCGAACTGTTAGGCATCGATATCCCAAGCAACGACAGGGAAAAGGATGTGCTTTCTGATTACCGCGAGACATTGAGCGACATGCTTTTGGAGAATTTCTCGCAGCAGTGGACCGAATGGGCGCACAGCCATGGGGCACTCACGCGCAACCAGGCACATGGTTCGCCGGCAAGCCTCATCGATGTCTATGCTTCAGTCGATGTGCCCGAGATAGAAGGATTCGGACTCTCAGAATTCAATATCCGTGGCCTGCGCAAGGACTCAGGCTTCACCCGTCCCAATTTCAGTGATGTGTCGATGCTCAAATACGCTTCTTCGGCTGCTCATATAACTGGAAAACCGCTGGTAAGCAGCGAGACTTTCACCTGGCTCACCGAGCATTTCCGCACTTCGCTGTCTCAGATGAAACCCGACCTCGACTTGATGTTCACCTGTGGCGTCAACCATATGTTCTTCCATGGCACTTGCTATAGTCCGAAAGAGGCTGCATGGCCGGGATGGCGCTTCTATGCCAGCATCGATATGAGTCCAAACAACAGTATTTGGCGTGATGCACCCGAACTGATGAAATATATCGAGCGCAGCCAGAGTTTTTTGCAAATGGGGAAACCCGACAACGATTTCCTCGTCTTGGTGCCGCTGCGCGACATGTGGGCGAAGCGCCATGCCAAGGGAACTGCAGGACTCCTCATGGCGTTTGATATCCACAAAATGGATGAAAAGGCACCGGAGTTTATCCGGAGCATCCTCGAGATTGACAGCCTGGGCTATGACTGCGATTATATCAGTGAGCGCATCTTGATGGGAACGACGTGCAGAGATGGGAAACTGGTGACGGCGGCGGGCACACGATACAGTGGACTGCTTATCCCTGGAACAGGAAAGATGCCGGAGGCCCTGAAAGCACATCTCGACAATCTGAAGGCACAGGGTGCACATATTATCTATGGCATCGATGAGGCGGAAATGAACCGTGCCGCAACCCCTGAAGTGATGCGTGCCCGCCATGGACTGCGTGCCATCAGACGGTCGAACGACACGGGGCATCATTATTTTATCGCCAATCTGACTCCAGATGACAAAGCGGCTTGGATGCCTCTGACGGTGCCCTTCCGCGATGCTGCATGGTTTGACCCGCTCACGGGCGAAATCAGTGCCGCCATGGTCAGGGGCAATCAAGTCTATGTGAGTCTGCTTTCAGGACAATCGCGCATCCTCCAGACTTTCGACACACCACTTGCGGTAAAGCCTGAGAAGACACTTGGCGACCCACTCATGGTGCCAGAATCCACCGATGTTATCGACCTTACCGCAATGCCCTGGCAGCTCTCCTTTTTCGAAGAGGCTCCGAAGGTGGGTGAGACCTTCCAACTCGACAGCCTGCGCACATGGGAGGGACTGAGCAATACCGCTGCTGTAACAATGGGGACAGGTGTATATACAACCACACTGAAACTCGACAAAAAACAAGC
>JAGCXX010000280.1 GCA_017961115.1 Prevotella sp.
AGCACATTCCTGCAATTCGCTAATCATATATTCCATGCGTTGGCGGCACTCGTCACTGCCTGTGGCGGCATTCATGGCCATAGCAGTAAGGTAGTGGCCGCCCACATGCCCATCGAGTCCGTCCCAGTTGGGGTACGCCTTCTTCTTGGGGGTTAGTCCGGCTTCCTTGCGGAAGGGGGCGAGCATACGGTCGCAGTCATAGTGCAGCAGCGTTTTGATGTTCAGGTCGCGTGCTTTTTTCAGCGGACCATCCAACAGTGTCACGTCGCCGAGTGGGAACTCATCGGCATAAAGTCTGTCTTGTGCTTCCGCCATAGTGGCGAATACCAATAGAGTGGTAAGGAAAAATAGTTTTCTCATTGCAGTTATTGAATTATCTAATATCGATTCACATTTCATTCGCAGAGGTAACCAGCTCCCCCTCTAAGATTAGCTAAGAGGGGGTCAGGGGGCGTTGAATGCTCCACATTCTCAAAATCTTTACAAAATTATACAAAATCACTGACAATAGCAAGGCAAATGTTGCTTTTTCGATGAAATTGACCTTCAATGGCTCCAGATTATTTCGACAGAATACCCGTTTCTTTATCGCTGTGGTTCATGGCGCGTTGAATGTCACGATACTTGCGCCCATGGTCGAATCGATAGGATAGTTTGAAAGTCAGCATGTTACCGTAGTCGTGACAGTGCTGTGAGATTTCTTTCTGGACATAGCGGCTTACAACCTCAGTCTTGTTTGTCAAAGGATGTTGGCTGAATGGGTGCTGAGCATAGAGGGAAATGGAGAAGGCATCGTTTATACGATAGTTGCAAGTGATGTACCATGCTGGTGCCTGATGCCCCCGATGTTCTCCCTCCATAAAGTTCCAACCATTATCAGCGTAAGCACCAAGCGTCCATCGACCAAGATAAGCCTGTAATGAACTTCCACCATTGAACGAGGTATAGGTGTGGGTGTAGTCCTCACCATAGTTGAAGAAACGGTAGATGCCGCCATAAATGGTTGCTGTCAGTTTATCTGGGATGATGTTCCATTGATTGTAGGTATGTATGTAGAAGAAGTTGCATTCGTTGTCCGCATTGGTCTGTGTCTGATAGAAATGGTCGTTTTTTCGGATATACTTCTCCATATTGCAATGGGGATTCAGACGGTAATAGCCTTGTAGCTCAGAGGTGAAGCGGGGCGTGGAATAAGAGAGTTTCAGTTGGTGGGAGATGACTCGGTTGGGGTGAATATCTGGATTGCCAAGAATGGTCTCCATCGCATTCTGTTTGATGCTGACGTTGCTGACCAGGGCTATCTGGGATGTGTGCTGCGAGATTTCGAAGTCATATTTCACCTTTAGTCTGTTTGTCAAGGGATAGTTGATGGTGAACTTGGGACGGAAGAACCAGAAATCTTGCGTCGCATCCCCCTGACGATAATACCGTCTGCTGGCACCAATACCTCCCATATATGATAGTTTGCCAAGATAACCTTTCAGCTGTGAGAAGAGGTAAAGGCTAGAGGTGTGCATATCGTTAGTTGCTTCGACATCGCCTTGATAAATATTATGGCTATATCGCTGCCCATACTGCGTGCCAGCGGAAATAGTAAAGGGTTTCAGACGGTTTTCATAAATCGCTTCACTCCAAAGGGAGTATGTCCGTCCGTTGATATCATAACGATAGTCAGCACCTATTCCCGATGTGCCGTCGCCTAACCATAGCCTTTCATTATTCTCCGTATCTCCAGTTGTTTTGATATATGTCCCCACGATATTCGCTGTCAACGACTGATGGCAATGGAAGTCTTGATGGTAATAGAGGTCGAGCGATGGTGAACTGCTGCTGGACGATGAACGTTCATCGTATGGAACATCATTGATTGCCATTTTTGCGTTACTGCGCTGTGGTTGTATATCGCTATTTCCTGAGAACTTGGCCTGAAAAACATAGTTAGAGTCGCTCAGACTATAGGTCAACTGGGCATTGTGGCTAACATTCTTACTCTGCTTGTCCAAACTATAGCGATGAATGGAGGTAATGTCGCCCGACTCCAACTCGTATGTGGCTTGCTCATCGTATTCTTCGCCCTTGAAGTTGTGGTAGTCGAGGTCATAACTGAGTGCAAACTCACTCCGTCCGTAATTGATTTTGCCGAAGAGTGACTCATTGCCGTTCACGGTGGTTAGCGTATTGGTCAGTTGGGTTCCGACCACATAGCCACTCACTGGTTTCTTCACCTTAATATTGATAATGTACGCGACGCCCTCGCCATATCGCACACCAGGATTGTCTATCAACTCTATATGGTCAATACCCTGCATGTCAAGCGTCTGCAAATCCTCACGTGAGGCAATGATGTCGTTGATACGCACTTGCACTGTTCCAAGATTCGTCAATGCCGTGATACTGTTCATCGCCTCATCCACGCGGATGTGAGGCAGAGTGAGTTTTGCCAGCAGCGAGTAGCCGTTGGCAGAATTCTCAATCTGCTGTTTTGAGGGATAGATCCATTGCCCATCCACCTTTTGTATAGTACGTGCCCCCTTTACTGTCACCTCGTCAAGAACGACTGCCTTTTCTGTTTCCTGAGCTGCTGAGGTCAATGTGCAAACAGCCAACAAGCAAAACAAAAATCTCTTCATATTTTGCATTTTTGCTGCAAAGATAAGAAGATATTCCTTTTTTATTGAAAAAACTGTCTTACATTTGTCTTACATTGCTTGTCAGACACTGTGTCGGTGAACTAACTATTTGATTACCCTTTATTCCATGATTCCTTAGACAATTATTGAGGAGAACTGAGGGCTATTTGAAAACAAGGTGTAATTTTGCTTCCTCAAAAAAGAGATGTATATGAACAAGCAAACCATCATCACCATCCTGCTTGCTTTTGTGGCAGTGTTGGGACAAGCTGTGTCATGGGCGTACCAGATGATGGGCAAACCTCCCCTTAGAAAGGGGAGGAGTGGGGAGTTGGTTTCCACTGTGAGCGGATTTACAGTCCAACGACTGTAGTGCACCTTAATGTGTGGTTTGGAAATAAACTCTGTACCTCTGTGTCTCTGTGTTGATAACGAATAGACCGCTTCATGATGTTAATATTCTTTAACAAGTGAGGCGGTCAGTTTTACTTTTTCGGCTATCCAACGTCAAAATCATATCAATGGAAACTTTCCCCTGAGAAGAGGGAGTCATAAGAACTGACTTTGATCTTATTAACAACTATAACATTATTATGAAGAAAGGTTTTATGATGATGGTGGCTGCATTGTTTGCAGTTGCCGCAAGTGCGCAGGTGACAGAGGATTTCAAACCTGCCAGTACCAATCAGGAAGGACATGACTATCCTATGGTGAACTCCCAACGTATGGTGCGTGCCCAGATTTCGGCTCCCGATGCCAACAGTGTGAAACTGGATATCGGTGGTGTGAAATACGACTTGGTGAAAAATGCCGATGGCGTGTGGACCGGTGAGTCGGCTCCTCAGGACGAGGGTTTCCACTACTACCAACTCAACATCGACGGTGCCTCAGTACCCGACCCGGGAAGCAAGTACTATTATGGTGCCAGCCGTTGGGGCAGTGGCATCGACGTGCCTGCAGCCGACGAAGACTTCTACACCGTGAAGAACGTGCCTCAAGGTTCGGTCAACGAGGTGTACTACTACTCCACAGTGACGGAGAAGATGCGCCACTGCTATATCTATCTTCCTGCTGAGTACCGCACCAACCCCACGAAGAAATTCCCTGTGCTCTACTTGCAGCATGGCATGGGTGAGAACGAGACCGGATGGTCGGCTCAGGGCAAGACGGGCATCATCATGGGCAACCTGATTGCAGCCGGAAAGGCAGTGCCCTTCATCATCGTGATGGACAACGGACTGAATGCCATCCCCGCTCATCCCGACACCACACAGCAGGCTAATCCCTTCGGCGGATTCCCCGGTATGGGACCGCGTCCGCAGGGACAGGGTGCCCGTCCACAGGGTGCTCCTCAGGGCATGCGTCCCGGTGGACCTCAAGGCAGACCGATGGGTGGTCCTGGCGGACGTCCCGGTGGTCCTCGCCGTGGTGGCTTCGGCGGCTTCAACGGATTCCAGGAGGTGCTGCTGAAGGACATCATCCCGATGGTGGAGAAAAACTACCGTGTCATTGCCGACACCGACCACCGTGCGCTTGCCGGTCTCTCGATGGGTGGCATGCAGACCCATATGATTACACTCGCCAACCCCACCAAGTTCGCTTACGTGGGAATGTTCAGCGGCGGTACGTTCCGCACCGAGGAACTGCAGGATGCCAGCGATTTCAAGAAGACCAACAAGGTGCTGTTCATGAGTTGCGGTGGCAAGGAACCGATGGGTGTGGACAAGGCTGCTGAGGATTTGAAGGCCTTGGGCATCAATGCTCACGCCTACATCTCTCCTGAGACGGCTCACGAGTGGCAGACCTGGCGCCGCAGCCTCTATCAGTTTGCACAATTGCTTTTTAAATAATCCGTACTTTTATTCCCCGAAATGCATTGCCGCCACCCTGTGAAAGGATGGCGGCAAGCTTTTTCTTGACGGTTTGTTCATTTGAAATGCTCGATGAACTCCACCTCTACGATACGTAGTTCATTTTTGGTGTCGCCACCGTTTTGGGCCTTAAACAGGTCGAGTTCTCCGGCGGCAGGTTCAGCCACTTCGACGATACCGCCGAAAGCGTCCTTGTCTTTGCCCGCACCCCGCAGGCGGATGGTTATATCGTCGGTTTTTACTTGCTTCGTGGGTTGCAGGTGGACATAGCCCAGGCTGCGCTCTGTCTCGCCACTCCATATCAGTTGCTTGCCGGCATAGATTTCCAATGGATAACTGCGCAGGCGCCATCCGGTGAGTTTGATGCAGATGTCGTCGACCACAGCCTTTTCCTTCAGGCGGTATGTTATCCAGGCGGTGGAGAGACGGCCGTCGTTTTTCCATTCTGAGAGTTCGTTGTCGTCAAAGCTGTTGGCGGTATGCTCAGTGTCATAACCTGCCTTGGCCGATGCTATCTCAATGCCACGAGCCTTGTTGACATAAGATTCAGCAAGGGGTGTCTCGCCTCGGTCGAGACGGCCTTTCAGTGAGAGTTGGGGTAGGAGAGTTTCCTTGTTCACCGCCTCGCTCTTCACTTCTGCGTATGCCGGTCTCAGCCCCTCAGCATAGGCGGAGACATTGATGCTGCCAGCATTTGTTGTGGTGCGGATGAGGAAGCGGTTGACACCGCACTCCACGGGCAGCGACGTGGCTCCGACGTAATTGTCGGAGATATTCTTCGTGGCGGCAGCATCAAGAAGTCCTTCGGGTCTGTTGTCGTCGGGACGTTGCATCGTCGTATTGTCACGGCTGGCGATACCGCCAATCCACTTGCCTTCGCCAGACATATCGAAATGGATGAGGCGGTTGTCGAGCGGACAGCGGCGGCCTTGCCTATCCTGCACCTCGACTTCGAAGAGCACCATGTCGGCTCCGTCGGCTTTCGTCCCCTCGGGGTTGTTGATGGCAGTCAGGTGGAGCTGATAGGGTTCGCCGGCTGTCTCTGTCTTGTAACGGCTGCCATTGTTTCCTACGGCCTCCAGTGTTCCTGGTTCGAAGGCTACCCCGTCGAAAGTGAAAAGATAGCGGTATTGTTGCTTTCCTTTTCCGAGGGAGCGGCCATTGAGGAACAGTTCTACGGAGTCGGCATTGGATACGACATAGATGGGCTTGGCAGCAGACTTGCCGTCCTTGGTGTTCCCGTAGTTCCAATGCCCCACGATATATGTCTGCGGCTTTTCGGGCTCCACCCATCCGTTCCACATCACTTGGTGGGCGAAGTACGCATCTTTGGGGATGCGCATGGCATCGGTGACACCGCTAGTACGGTAGTTGGACTCTCCTCTGTGGTGGGTGTTGGTATCACTGAAGACAATCTTCACACCTCCCGAAGAGACGCGTGTGCCGGTGCCGGGTCTCTCACGCCAGTAGTCATACCAGCGGCGCACCATCTCGATGGCAAACTGGTCCATGTTGTGGTTGTATTCCACAGCAGGATTGCCGCGGTAGAGCGGACCATCACCCTCTTTGTGGTAGGGGGCGCTCCACTCGTCCCAGTACTTGCGCAAGCCTTCGTCACGGCAGTATTCCATGGCCCACATCGGATGTTTTTTCGACTTGTTGATGTAGAGCATCTCACCGCCATACTCAGCCTCGTCGATATCGAGCATCTCGCGGCTGCCAATGGCGCGTCCGCCGTGGGGGTCATACTTATCGCGTATCTCCTTCATCTCCAGCATATGCTCGCGGCTGATGCTCTCGTTGCCGCTCTCATAGAACAGGATGGAGGGATTGTTGCGGTTGTAGATGATGGCATCGCGCATCAGGGCGGTGCGCTGCTGCCAGCGCGGACCGTCCACGTCTTTCTCGGCATCGCCGGCGGGCATCGCCTGTGGCAGACCGACACGGTCGCAGGATTCCACGTCTTGCTTCCATGGGGTGACATGCATCCAGCGAATCATGTTGCCACCCGACTTCACGATAAGGTCGTTGGAGTAGTCGCTGAGCCATGCGGGCACGCTGATTCCTACACCCGGCCACTCGTTGGATGTGCGCTGGGCATAGCCGTGCACCATCATCACACGGTCGTTGAGCCATATCTTGCCATCGCCGAAACGGGTCTTGCGGAATCCCGTGCGGGTGATGACCTCATCGGATAGGGTTGCGCCAGTCGCATCCTCTGCGAGGTAGGTCTTGACGGTGTATAGATATCCGTAGCCCCATGACCAGAAATGCAGTCCGCCGACTTGTTGGTTGGCGCTGACGGTGCGTGTCTCCCCGGGACGTATGGTGACAGGCTCACCATGGAAATGGGCAACCTCTATGCCGTTGGCGTCAATGACCTTGGCGAGGAAGGTGAAGGAGCGCTCTTTGGTGTCCTCGTTCCTCACCTGCGACTCCGCATGAATCACAGCCTTGCGATTCGCCACATCGATGTCGGTGGCATAGATATAGGTGCCTGTCGTACCAAGGTTAGAGTAGAGGGGCAGCGTCTGGTGGAGCAGGTTGGTGACGTGCAGCCATACATTCTTTGGGATGCCGCCGTAGTTGGCGTTGAAGTTGCGGTCATTCCACTGATATCGGCTGTCGTATTCCCGTGATCGGTATGTCCAACTGTTGTCGCAGCGCACGGCAATGACGTTCTCGCCCTCATGGATATACGGTGTCAGGTCAAAGCCGCATGCCATCACTCCATTCTCGCTGAAGCCCAGATGATGGCCGTTGAGGTAGAAGTCGGCACCCTGTCGCACGCCCTCGAACTCAACGAATACTTTTCTATTGGAAACTTGGTTGATAATGAAAGCCTTCCGATACCAGACGATGGTGTCGGTCAGGTCCACGATGTCCTTGCGGAATGCCTCGTCGCCGTTGAAGGCGTAGGGTAGGGTGACACGTTGCCACCGACTGTCGTCGAACTCAGGTTTTGCGGCATCCGTCGCATCACCCACCTGCAACCGCCAGTCAGCGTTGAAGTTCAATTTCTGCCGCTCTGTTTCGTACTTTGTCTGTGGGGCCGATTCCACAAAGCCCTCCATGATGGCAGTCGGAGCGGCGTTGTGGTCAAAGGCTCCGAGTTTGTATCCCCCAGGCAGGCTTTGCGGTTCCCAATAGAATACGCCGCGGCAGTGGCCGTTGGTCTCGTTGCGTGCCTCGCGGATGACACGGGTCAGTTGGCGGCGGCCCTCCTCCATCTTCTCCGGATGGCTCTCGTCCACCTCATAGCCAGTCTCCACAATCATCACGTCGCATTTGTACTTCTCGCTGACATAACGGATGTTGGCCATGCAGTCGGTGATGATGTCGTCGGCATTCAGTTCCGGATGTCCCTCCATCGCCCAATAGGGATAGAGCGACATGCCTATCATGTCGAACTTGCCGCCGTATTTCAGGATGGTGTTCAGGTTGTGGTCATAAATGCTCTGCTCATGGCCTCGGTCCAGGTGTACGATGACGATGGCGTCAGGGAAGACTTCCTTCACGGCGTCGTAGCCAGTGCGGATGAAGCCGGCATACTGCTGCGGCTCCGTCTTGATGTGGCCCATGGAGTGGGTGATGGTGGTTCGGCCCTGTGCGTCTTTGATTTCCCAACCGCGCTCGTCGGTCTTCACGCTCCAGAGCATACCGTTGGTGGTCTCGTTGCCCACCTGCACCCACCGTGGTGTGATGCCTTTCTCCTTGAGCAATGTCAGCACCTCAATGGTGTGGTTGCGCAGGTCCTGCTTCATCTGCTCAAAGGAGTGTCCCAACCATGCTTTCGGAATGGGTTGCTTGGCGGGGTCTGCCCACCAGTCGCTGTAGTGGAAGTTCACCATCAGGTCCATGCCCAGCGCCTTCACCCTGCGTGCCATGGCGAGCAGCGCATTCTTGTCGCAGTCGCCGCCCCGGGGATTCACCCAGACGCGCAGACGGATGGCGCTCATCTGGTAGTCATTTTTCAGCAGTTCCAGGCACTCCCGCTCCTTTCCCTGTCGGTCGTGGAACTTGATGCCCCGCTGCTCCTGTCCGGCGAGAAAACCCACGTCGGCTCCCTTCACGAAGTCATCTTTTCTTGCTTGTGCCAATACCATGCCGGCCATCATCATGCACCAGGCAAATAGAATCAGTCTTTTCATCGTAGTTTGTTTTTTCCAATTGTCGTGGCGAAGATACGAAAAAAATACCAAAATAGAACTATCTTTATTCAACTTTTGTCTAATCCCGATACCGCATTAGTAATCATAACTTCTAAAATGGATGAAAGATGAAGGATGAAAGATGAAGGATTGATAGTCCACTTCCTCAGGATGGACCACATTAGTAATCATTTGTCTAAACTCCTAATCTCCCAGACTCCTAAACTCCTAAAAAGGATGAAAGATGAAAGATGAAGGATTGATAGTCCGCTTCCTCAGGATGGACCGCATTAGTAGTCATATATCTAAACTCCTAATCTCCCAAACTCCTAAACTCCCAACCTACATATAACTATAAACTATGAATTATGAACTATGAACTATCCAGATTCTTCACTCTTCACTCTTCACTTTCCTATAGAATGGCTTTCACGAGGTATCTGATAATGACGGCAATCCAGGTTGTCAGCCAACTTAGCCCTAGGTAGTTAAGAAGCAGCATGGCGGCAAGCACACCTGCTGCTGCCAGCGCCATACGCCTCATGCCCGCCAAGACATAGTTGATATCGCGACTGCCATAGGTGGAATCGTATTTGGATACCATGCGGATGACGATAGCGACAAAACCGTAGAGGATAACAAAAATGACGGCCTGGGTGAGGGGCAACAGGTCGTGGCCTCTCCACGATGGGTCTTTGACGATACTTGCATAACCGATGACCGGATTGACGGCAGCATAGAACTTATAGACCAATGGAGTCAGAACGAGTAATGACAGCCAGAAGAAGAGATTCTCGCCCAACTTCACCTTTTTTTCCAGGCTGTCCTTTGCTTTATACCACAATATCTGGAGTTTCTCTTGGTCGCCAGTTTCAAGTTGCATGGCTTCCTCTATATCCATTAGGGCAGCAGCCGAACTCTGACTGTCGATATCCCTCTCACACTCCTCGGCAACATTCTCAATGTAATCAGTGACAGGCGATGCATCCATGTATAGATGGTCGCCAAGAATGATGCAGCTGTAGTCCTTGCCTTCATACTGATAGAAGACTTCCTTAGCATAGTAACATGTAACCCATGCTCCTTGTCGTAATATCCGTTTGTTGGGATTGACGTGCTGTGCCTGCTTCTCCGCCATCCGGTTCAGCACCTCATTCACATCGGCATCGTCCTGATAGATGTTTCCACCCAAAACGTCTGCCACGACACCTAACAAATCCTCTTTTTCGGCCTCCTCTTCCCAAGGCAAGTGAGCCACTTTCGTATTGATAAAATCGTCATTGCAGACAACCTGCTCTTCATCTTCGTAGAAGAACGATTGGGAGATACTGAGATAATGGAGCAGCTTGCCTGAACCAGCACAATCTTTACAAGCCACCGTGCCTTTGGGCGACTCCCCATAGCATGTACTACAGACCTTGAGGCCTGTCCCGCCACAGACGCGGCATACTACATTCCCTTTGCCTTCACAGGTCGAACAGGTCTGTTTGCCCGAGCCACCGCAATAGGTACACTCCTTATAGCCTTTGCCTCCACATTTGCGGCATTGCCCCGTATTCGTAGTTCTTTTTCCATTACAAACGGGGCATCGCTCCTCATAATACTTTTTCACCTGTCGGTATCTCACCTCGGTTTTGGAACTGTCTCCAAAGACAGGTTGATTATAGCTCTCCTCGACCATTCTCGATTTCGTCACCGAGCCACGACCATTGCAATGGCTGCAGGTCTCGCTTGTCTTACCGGTACCACCGCAACTGGTGCATTTCACATGACCCTTATCGCAATGACTGCAACTCACTTCGCCGGTGCCGCCACAGTTGCTGCACTTCGTACGACCGTGATTGCAGCCACAGGTCACCTTCGTCTGTCCATGACAGGTAGGACAAATCAGGCGGCCTTTTCCTTGACAGTTGACACAGTCCTCCAGATGATGGGAACCCGCCACACTCCTTTCACATTTGTCTGTCACCCATTCATCGCCGATATCACGCATCTTATAATTCCACACATTGACCGAACGGACTGTCCGGTCATCCACCTTTTCACCCTTATATGGCTTGCTGACCGACCGGCTATGTCGCTCATCAAATTGTGATACCACGCGGCAAAGCATAATGGGATGTATAGTCTGGGTCAGATTGGATATCTCATCAGTAAAGTGGCGCAAATGTTCGGGGGCATGCTTCTCGGCATAGCTGTCCAACAGTTCTTTTATTCTTGTTATGTCTTCCTGTTCCATGTGTGTTTCACAATTAGTCAACGTGAGTTCAACGATATATCAGTGTCTGCGAATATGTTGATTGGCGAAATTTGTTGTAGCTTCATAGTTCTGAATTACAAAGGTTTACATACAATCATCGCTATAATCAGCGAGGGCAAAGATACAGAATTATTTTGTATTGCAAATGATTTCAGCGTGATTTTTAATGCCATGTATACAAATTATTGTCACATCGCATCCGCCCACCACCCCCGATGAAAGAACACGAATGGATTAATGATTAATTATATGGCAATTATATGTTTTTATTTTTCAACGCGAATTACCATGAATTATTCATGAATTTTTTTCGGACGCGATACATCACGTCCCTACCCCGCAGGGGACAGAGCAATTGATTCGTTGGAAAAAGTGTGCTGAAAATATAATTATTCGTTGGAAAAAGTGTGTTAGTCAGTAGGGACGTGATGTATTGCGTCCGTAAAGACAAGAATGCCTTGACAAGTAAACTAATGTCTAAACTCCCAAACTCCTAAACTCCTAAAAAAAAATCATATGTCTAAACTCCTAAACTCCTAAACTCCTAGACAATAATCATATGTCTAAACTCCTATACTCCTATACTCCTAAAACAGTAAACTGTGTCAAGTATCAAATGACTGTTGGTTCCTCAATCACCTTTCCACGGCAGAAGCGATACTCAATCTGGCGGTCGTCACCGAGATAGATATATCGTTCCAAACGCTCCTGAAGTGAGTAGTTGTCGAAGTTGAGAACGCTGTCGTCGATGACCAGTGCATCGAACTCATAGCCAGGTTCGAAGCTACCCACTTTGCCAAAGAAGCTGCCAGCTGACTTGGTGGCAATCCAGAAGATTTCGGGCATGGTGAGGAAATGCTTGCTGTGATTAAATTGGTAGTGCATCTTACTGACTTGAATAGCGTATACCAACATACGGAACATATTCAAGTCATGGCCTCCGCTGATGTCGCTGCCCAGTCCGACACGCACACCCTCATCGAGGAAAGTGCGGACGAGAGCCATGCCCGACGCTAAGTTGTAGTTCGATGTGGGACAGTGGGCCACCATGACGCCGTTTTGCTTCATCAGTTCCAGTTCGTGGCCATCGGTCCACACGCAGTGGGCCATGATGGTGGGCGTCTGTCCGAACAGTCCATAGCGGTAGTAGGCATCGCCATAGCTCTTGCTTTCAGGTTCCAGTTCGGCCACCCATTCAATCTCCGACGTGTTCTCCGAAAGATGCGACTGCACGGGCAACTGATACTTGTTGGCCAGTTCACCACAGGCGCTCAACAACTCAGGCGTACACGACGGCACGAAACGTGGTGTGATGATGGGTCGCACCAAGGCATCGGGCTGGTTGAATTCTGCAATCAACCGCTTGTTACCTTCTACGGCAGCCTCCACGTCCTCACTGAGCGCGTCAGGACAGTGGCGGTTCATCGCCACCTTACCAACCAGCGCGCCCATACCAGTTTCCTGATACAGTTTCATCAGCAGGCGGGTACTTTCCGTATGGACCGTGCCGAAAACACAACTTCGCATAGTACCAAAAAGCCACTGGGTATGTAGGAATCGGCGATACATGCTTTCGGCGTAATGGATGTCTGCATACTTCGATTCCTCGGGGAAAGTGTAACTTTGTAACCACGGCAGTAGTTCTAAGTCCATCGCCACGCCCTGGTTGCGCACCTGTGGGGCATGCACATGCATGTCGTTCATGGCAGGTATCAGCAGACGGTCGCCGAAATCAACAACCTCAGCATCCTCACAATCCAACAACGCCAAATTGCTCGCAACACCTATCACACGCCCATCGTCACCGACTGCAATATATCCGTTCTCAAGCACTTCGAAATGGCTTTTCTCCTTCGTATAGAGAATATGAGCTTTATAGATTGTCTTCATATTATTATATTGATTAGGTTTTTGCATGTCTCAGTTTTTGGCAATTCAGAAGTCCAAAAGTACAAAACAGTTTTCTCTGCAAAACTAAACAATTGTAAGTAGAAATCCAACAAAATCGTGAAATAATTCTTGCCTCCTTCATCGGGATTGTTCATCGGGATTGTTGAGGTGTGTCAAAATCAAGTATATTGATTTTGAAGAGCATGCCGTGAGCCGAATGGAGCTCCCCTCCCCAGTTGGGGAGGGGTAAGGGGTGGGGAGTTATTCTTATGAATCTCAATTAGTTACATGCCCTATCCGTTCATCGGGATTTGTAATCCCGAT
>JAGCXX010000281.1 GCA_017961115.1 Prevotella sp.
AATGACGATTGTCGGGTAAAATACCCGTCATATGTGATGTCGTGTTTGGAAAAAAATGTATATTTGCAGCGGTGAATAAAGCCAGAACAATGCGAGGGCAATTTGTTCAAATCAAGCGGTTTCCAAGAAGACATTGCCAAAGAAAGCATTGATGGAGAATGTGAATGATGTAGATAAAGGTTGTTAAGTGATGAAAATGAGGGCTCAATTGTTGGCCATCACAATGCTGCTAAGCTTGTCTGCTTTCGGACAGGTGGATGACTCCTTGCACCAAGATACAATCAAAACCCGAAAACTGGAAGGTGTCACCATCTCGTCACGCCGTGCGGGAACTCGCCGCTTAAATGGTGTGGTGAATGGCATCATCATCAGTCGCGATGAGTTGTTCAAAGCCGCCTGTTGCAACTTGGGCGAGAGTTTCACCACCAACCCATCAGTGGATGTCAACTACAGCGATGCTGCCACGGGAGCCAAGCAAATCAAACTGTTGGGACTGAGCGGTATCTATGTGCAGATGCTCACCGAGAACATGCCCAATTTCCGTGGCGCAGCCGCCCCTTATTCCCTCGACTATGTGCCAGGCCCTTGGATGAAGAGCATCCAGGTGTCAAAAGGTGCCTCATCGGTGCGCAACGGTTATGAGAGCATCACTGGACAAATCAATGTGGAATACCTAAAACCCGACGATGACCAAGGGGTGACCGTCAACCTCTATGGCAACACGATGAGCAGGCTGGAGGCCAATGCAGACGCCAACGTGCACCTCGACAGTCGTCTCAGCACCGAAATCCTGGCTCATTACCAGGATGACTTTGGACATCATGACCAGAACGACGATGGTTTTATCGACCAGCCCAACGTTCGTCAGTTTTCCATTCAGAACCGTTGGAAGTGGCAAGGCAACCGCTACCTCTTCCATGGTGGCGTCGGATTGGTGAGCGAGAAACGAGATGGCGGTCAAACGAAACATACAGTCCCCCATCAATCCTCCAGTCCGCATCTTTATACAATAGGCATTTCGACCGACCGCTATGAAGGTTATATGAAACACGCCTTCATCCTTGACCCCGAGCATGGTTCCAACATCGCGCTGATGGGCAACATGTCGATGCACCAAACCGATGCCCGATATGGTCACAAACAATATGATGTAAATGAGAAGAATGCCTACATACAACTAATGTTTGAGACCAACATCACAGAGCAGCACAACGTGTCAGCAGGCCTCTCTCTCAACCATGACTACCTGGGGCAGCGGTTGACGGGAACAGCGGCAGAGGTGCAGGATGAGCGCGAGACCACCTATGGCTCATACTTGCAATACACCTACAATCTCAATGACAAAGTCATAGCCATGGCAGGACTGCGGGCGGACCATAGCAGCATCTTCGGTACATTTCTCACGCCTCGTTTTCATCTGAAACTCACACCTGCCGAAATGCTCAACCTACGGGTCTCCGTGGGCAAGGGGTATCGCACGGCTCATGCCTTGGCAGAGAACAACAACCTCCTCGCCAGCGGACGCACTCTCGTCATTGACGATTTGGAGCAAGAGAGCGCTTGGAACTTTGGATTCAGCGGTTCGCTCAATATCCTTCTCTTTGGCAGGTCACTGAGACTTAACGCTGAGTATTACCACACGCATTTCAATCGACAGGCTGTTATCGACTACGACAGCCATCCACAGCAGATACATATCACCAATCTTGACGGTAAGTCCTACTCCAACACCCTTCAGGTGGATGCCACCTATGCGCTTTTCAGCGGCATGGAGTTAACCGCAGCATACCGATTAAACGATGTGAAAACCACTTATGGCGGGGAATTGATGGAGAAACCCCTCACCAGCCGCTACAAGGGATTGCTGACTGCCAGTTACAAAACTCCATTGGACTTATGGCAGTTTGATGCGACGTTCCAGTTGAACGGAGGAGGACGGATGCCAGTGCCTTACACGATGGCTGATGGTACATCATCATGGCCAGACCGTTTCCATGCCTACGGACAACTGTCGGCGCAGATTACCCGCTGGTTCCGACATATCTCAGTGTATCTTGGAGGTGAAAATCTGACAGGCTATCGCCAACGTATCACCATCATCAATGCCGCTGACCCATGGAGCGACACCTTCGACCCCACCATGGTATGGGGTCCTGTGCAGGGTGCAATGGTCTATGCCGGTGTTAGAGTCAACATAGGAAAACTATAAATAATTGCAGCAATATGAAAAAGACAGTTTTATTATTCGCCATGATGCTGACCGCCACTGTAGCGCTGGCCAAAGACATCAAGACCTTGGTAGTGACCACCACTCCGCAGATGCACTGTGATGGTTGCGAGAAGAAAATCAAGGGCAACCTTCGTTTTGAGAAGGGTGTGAAGAAGATAGAGACCAGCATACCCAATCAGACTGTCACCATCGAATATGATGCTGACAAGACCTCCGTAGAGCGTATTCTCGAGGCTTTTCCGAAATTCGGCTACGATGCCCGCCAACTGCTTAAGCAGCAAGAGTCATGCGAGGACGGACAGGGTGGTAATAAGGGATGTGCTGGATGCAAGGATAAGCAGTAAAGAGTTGCCATAATCGGTGACCCTTCCTCACTCCTGTATCCCGAAGTCCTGCTGCTGTTTTTCCACCTCCTCGAGCATCTTGCGGCGCTCCTCGTCGGAGACGGCTTCCTGGGTGCGGGGGATGTATCGGCCACCTGCGTTGCGCCAACCAGCCGGACGGTTGGCCATCTTGCTTGAACTGTTGAGTTCATAGCACATCTTTCCCTCGTAGGGCACACTGCTGATTTCCAAAGTGTCGGCGGCGGGGGCGTGGATGCCCTCATAGGTGGCGTGGGCGATGATGCGGATTTTTCCCGCCTCATGGGTGCTTTGTACAAGGATGGGTGCGCTGCCCCATTCCACTACACGGGGATTCGCCATGATGCGGTCGTCGCCGATGATGCGTCCCTCTCCCTCAATGGTGAAGGTGACGTGCTCGATGGCGCTGCGCCTGACATTCCCGTTGTCATCGGTAATCTCCGCCACCACGACGATGAAGTCGCTGCCGTCGGCCACCAACTGCCGTCCCATCTCGTCGGCATAAAGACGAATCTTCGTGCTTCGGCGCGAGGGCATCTTCTTCTCAGAGCAAACCACCTTTCCATCTTTGATGCCCTCGGCGAGCAGCGACACCTTTTGCCAGTTGCGCTGGGTATAACTGATGGTGCGGGCTTCCCATGAGTCCCAAAAGTCCTTGAACACGGCAGGTGCATGGGGAATGCCTGCTGGATCGTGAACGATGGGCAGGGTGGCGACTTTCTCTCCGTCGTATGCGGTCAGGCGCACACTGTCGCAGTTGCTGAACACCACCACGTCGTGGTCGGAGAAGGGGGTCATCTCATGGGCGATGAACACCATCGGAGCAAACATTTCCTTGCTGTTGGCAATAGGGGCAAGGTAGTCGTCGGTCACCTGTGACCTAAATGCCTCAAAAGCGTATTTCTTCTGGCGGAAAGCATCGTAGATGCCACCGAGATAGGCATCGGGGTGATAGCCGCGCTGGTGGTCGAATGGATGCCATTGACAACCACCGATAAACTGCCGCTGACCATGGTACATCATACCGTAGGTATCGGTGAGCGAGAGTGCTGCTATGAGCATCGCTTTCTCACCCCATCCGCGGGCGGCGCGGTTGAGGGCGTTGTGTGCATACCAGTCATCCACATACTCTCCCCATTCGCGCGTAAAAATGCACTTGTCGGTATCGAACTTACCCGTTCCGATGTTGTATGCCCAGTCATACAGCACGTCATAGTTCTCTTTCACACCGGCCGAGTTGATATCGGCGGCAGCAACAGGACGGCCGGGGTAGGGATATTCCTCACGTGTCACCTCCAAAGCCTTTAATGCGAAGTCCTGTGGATAGCGGGTCTCGTTGAGGATGGGTTCCCACATCAGCACCGACGGATGGTTGCGGTCACGGCGGATGATGTCACGCGTGTTCTGGTGCACCTTCTCAGCCCATTTGGGGTCTTTGTTCCAATACTGCCATCCTGGGGTGGGCACGATGACGAAAAGACCCAGTTTGTCGCAGGCATCCATGAATGATGGGTCCTGTGGATAGTGAGCGGCGCGGATGACGGTCATGCCGGCCTCGCGCAGACGGAGGGCGTCACGCCACTGCTGACTGTTGGGAACGGCATTGCCCACATAGGCGAAGTCCTGATGGCGGTTGCCGCCCACCATCTGATGATAGGGTTTGCCGTTGAGCCAGAAACCGTCTTTGCCGCGGAACTCGGCCTTGCGGATGCCCATCTTCACGATGCCGCCGTCGACACATTGCCGCCCGTCCATCACCTTGATTTCCACATCATAAAGATAGGGGTCCTCGGGCGACCACAGATGGGGGCGCTCGATGGTCGTTGCCAGTGTCACGCTTGCCATCAGTCCCTCGTAGGGAGGCATCGCCACACGTGCCTTGGCTGTCTTCACCGTCTTGCCGTCGCGGTCTTTGATAAGGGCGATGATTTGAGGCTTGAGGTTAGCGGCATTGTCCTTGCAAATCTCCACGTCAATCATCACGTCTGCACTTTTCTCCGAGATGTTGTCGTAATGGAGGAACACACCGCCGCCAGCCACCTCGTTGCGCTCCAAGGCATCGGTGATGTGGAGGGGTGACTTGCCGATGAGCCACACGTCGCGGTACATACCGGCATGATAGGCGAAGTCGAGTTGGTTCTGCGGTTTGCCCGGTGGGTAGTCCTTGTCATCGCTGTTGTCTGCCTTAAGGGCGATGAGGCAACTGGCCCCGGCCTTCACACCCAACTCCGTGAGGTCGACGATGATGGGCAGGTAGCCGCCCTCATGCACACACACGGGTTTGCCGTCGACAAACACCTGCTGCTTGCCCATCACACCCTCGAAATAGAGGGAGACATGCTTGTCGGCAAGGTCGGCAGGCATGGTGAACCGCTTGCGGTACCAACATATGCCCTGATAGTTGCGTCCGCCACTCGCTCCATCGGGTTCGAGGCGTGCAGTGTGCGGCGCGCATATTACTTCCCATGAGGCATCATCGAATGCTGGTGCCTGGGCATTGGTGGCGTCGCCAAGATGGAAGCGCCATCCTTCGTTGAAGTTGTAGACAATGCGGCCACTGTCCTTCAGTGGAAAAAATCCCGCCACAGAGGTCGGTTGGGCATATGCTGCCGTGGCAAGCATGAGGATACAAGCGATGAGAAGTTTTTTCATATCATTTTCAATTATTACTCTTTAATATTCAAATCTCATAAAATCATGGTATGAGTTCCACGTGCTTCACGCGTTGGCGACGCCAGGTGTAGACCACATGGATATGACCGTCTCGGCTTTGGATGATAGACGGATAGGAGTATTGCAGGATTGGACTGTCCTCCAAGGTTATCCAATGCTTCCAGTGCTCGCCGTCGTCGCTGCGGAGGATGGAGAGTGGTGTGCGCGCCCCTTTCTCTTTGTCGGGTTCGATGGGCCAGTCGTTGCAGATGAGCGCATAGCCTCCGTCTTTCAGGTTGACGGCGTCAAGTCCGCTGTTGTTGTTGGGTGTGTCGGTGAGGCGCAGTTTGCTCCATGTCTCACCGTTGTCATTGCTGTAGGTCACGCCTATCTGACGGCTTCTGGTGCGGCAGAGCGCTTCCAACCTGCCGTCGGGCAGGATAATGATGCTGGGTTGGATGGCCTTCACCCCGTCATCGGCATCGACGAAGGCGGTGCGTTTCCAGGTCTTCCCCATATCATCACTGTATTCGAAATAGAGTTGCCATCCGTGGCGCTCATCACTTGTGGGTGAGATGAGCCTGCCTTTGTTGAGGATAGGTTTGTTTTTGATGGGGCCATAGAGGGAGTCGGGCAACTGCTCGCGCTTGCTCCATGTCTTGCCGCCGTCTTTCGAGCGAACCATCCATCCTTTCCATCCGGCTACGTTGACACCGATTTTGAAATAGATTCGCAACTCACCGTTGGGCATCTCATAGATGACGGGATTCCAGCATGCCTCGCGGTGGTCGGGAGAGAACACACCGTCGGCTGCCATCTGGGGCGCAGTCCAGTTGGACTGTCCTTTGGGCTTGCGGCTCACCCAGATGCACACGTCGGGATTTCGTTCCTTCGTACCACCAAAATAAGTCGCAACGAGGTCACCTTTCTTGGTCTCCACAATGCTGGCGGAATGGCACTCGGGGAAAGAGACTTTCTTGTATAGGAACTCATCCACCACCACTTGTGGACCACGCTGTTGAAGAGTGCAGTCGAATTCGTGATTGCCCGAACCGATTTCTTTCCGTGTGCCGTCGGGCAGGCATACGGTGGCGGTGGTGTTGGCTGGGATGGTCACCTGCCAGTTGAGGTGCCCGTTCTCCTTCTTCCAACGGCTGGAGATTGTTCCATAAATGCTTTCATAACTGCCATCGATGTCGTCCATCTCATCGACTGAGAAGTCGGGCTTGAGCAGGATTTTCTTGAAACCAGGTGCAGCGGAACGAATGCCCGCCACGTCCTCATACAGCCACGAGAGGAGGTCGCCCAAGAGCATCACATGGTTGCCGCTGTTCATCTTCGGACTGGCAGTGTCTCCATTCCACAACTCCCATATGGTAGTGGCGCCGTGCTCTGTCATATAGCCCCAACTGGGGTATTTCTTACTAGTTGCCAGCAACCATGCCAGGTCGGTGCGCCCCATCTCTGTGAGACCGTGCATCAACCATCCTATGCCGATGACGCCGCAGGTCACCGTACCGAGATTCTGGGCGATAAGCACCTTGACAATATTCTTCTGCACCTCTTCCTTCACATAAGCGTCATCGGTCATGCCGAAATAGAGGGGAAGCAAGTTGGCAGTCACGGTGTTGTTGCCATAGAAAGTGCTGTCGGGGTAGAGGATATGTCCGGGCACGGTGGTGGTGCCAGACTTGCGGGTGAGAAACCTGCGGTTGAATGCCTCTTTGGTCAGTGCGGCTTCCGCTTCGAAATAACGTGCGTCGTCGCTCTTGCCCTGCATCTCTGCAAATTCTTTCATCAGATGGCATAGACGGTAGTAATAGGCAGAGGAGATGAGGGTGCCGTCGGTAATGCGTGCCGGGTCCTCGCTGTGGATGAGCGTCTCGCTCTCTGGTGGCACACATCAGTCGCCATATTTGTCCTTCTCAATGAGTCCGTCATGCTGGTATTGGTATTTCAAGTGCTCCATCCACCGCTTCACGTTGGGATAGTACCGCCGCATCGGTTCATCATCTCCATATTGGCGCAGCAGCATGTCCAGGGAGAAGGGTAGGGCGGTGGGCCAGGTCACGTTGTCGGAGTAGTAGTTCCAGTAAGCAGGGGCAACATCGGGGATGCAGCCGTCCTCGCGCTGTGCCTCAGTGATGTCGCGAACCCATTTGGTGTATAGGTTGCCGTTGTCGTAGAGGAAAGCCTCACCATAGCACCCACGTGTGCGGTCGCCGAGCCATGGCTGTCGCTCATCGCGCTGCGGACAGTCCACAGGCATTCCCTTGTAGTTGCTTGCCACACCCCATGTGGCATTGTGGTAGACCTTGTTGAGTATCGTATCCTGGGATACAAAATGTCCGGTGGTGGCCATCTGGTCGTTGATGACCGCACCGGTGAGGTTAGTTACCTTCACATTGTCGGGACAACTGATTTCGGCATAGCGGAATCCGTGATAGACAAAAGTGGGATGCCACAGCGTATTGCTCTCCTTGCCGTTGGCGATGTACGTGTCGGTGGAAAGGGCATGGCGGAAGTTCTCCACCCAGATATGTCCTGTAGAGTCGGTGCGCTCGGCAAAGCGGATGATGATACTGTCGCCCGGTTGTGTGTTGCTGATATTCATGGAGAGCCAGCCCGCCATGTTCTGTCCCATGTCGACAATCATTCTGCCGTCCTTGCTCACCATGCTTTTGGGCGTGATTTCCTGGGTAATAGTCATATTGGGCGTCATGCCGCCACGAAGCGTTCCTGAGGGGAGGGCGACGCGCTCGGCGGTGCTCCACTGGCTGTCGTCATAGTCAGTAGTGGTCCAACCCGTCAATTCTTTCCGCGCGTCGTAAATCTCACCGTCATACTCGTTGTTGCTGCGGATAGGACCATCGGCATTGAGTTTCCATTTTTCGTTGGTGGAGATGACCCTGCGTTTGCCGTTGGTGTACTCGATGATGAGGTTGGCACGAACTTTCGGATAGCCAAACTGAGTGATTTTGTAGGGCTTCTTCTTCTGCTGCATCGTGTAGTAGCGGCCGTTGCCGAGCACCACGGCAAAGGCATTATTCGCACTTATCATGTCGGTCACGTCGAAGGCATTGTATGTCACCGTCTTGCGGTAGTCGGTGGGAACGGGGGCAAGCACCTGATGGGTGCCGTTGACATCCACGTCAATTTTCTTGCCGTTGAGGTATGCCTCATACATACCCAGTCCGCTGATATATAAAGTTGCCTGACGGATGCTTTCCTCTGCCTCGAAGGTGGTACGCAGGTAGCGTGAACTCAGTTGACTGTGTTCTACCTCCCGGTCCCAAGGCATGGCATGGTCAAGACCAATCCATTGTCCCTGCCAGTCGGACTCGGTGAGTAGTCCCACATTCCACATTGACACACTGCTCCAGTCGCTGTCGCCTTGTGTCGTGCTCACTTTCACGCGCCAGTAGCAACGGGTGTTGCTGCGCAACGGCTTGCCGGCATATCTAACCCATTGCGACTGGTCACTGCTCACGGTGGCATCCCAAAGGTCGCCTTCCAATGCTTCGGCTTTCTCACGGGTGGAGGCAACGATGAGGTGATACTCGGTCTGCATCACGTCCTTGATGCCAGCATCTGTGTCGATTACCCATCCCAACCTCGGAGTGGGTGTGTCCACACTCATGGGCTGCACCATACGTTCCGTGCGTAGGTGACTCACACGGATGGGGTTGACTTGTTTCTTTTTGGCGGCTGTGGCAGTCAGGGCCATGAGGCACAGCATTGCCAGCACGATGCGCTTCATTACCATTTCTCTTCTAATTTTGTGGCGTTCTTGTCAAGATACTTTTTGCTGCTGTCGATGGCGATGAGCACTCGGTCGCTGTTGCGGAGATATGCTCCGTCAAAAGTAAACTCAGTCACCTTGCTGTCGTATTCGCCAAGGAAGGTCAGGGTGCCGTCGGTGGGATTCATCATCCATACATTTTTCTTCTTGCCAGAGATTTTGGTCAAATCTATCTGCATGGGCTTGCCACTGTAGTTGTAGGCAAGCAGGTAGTCGTTGCCACGGGTGGCGATGACGCGGTCGTAGCGCTCACCATTGGTTCCGGCAATGATGCTTTGGTCGGCTACACGGTCGGTGAAGGGAAAACTCAGTATCAACCACTTCAGGTATTTCATCTGCTGGTATCCAGGGTCCTTCAGTGCGTCCCACCAAGCCTTTTCGGCTCCAAAAGAAGCGAGTACGCCAGGGCGCATAAACTGCATGATGCTGTTGTGGCCGTAGGTATGGCCAAAACATCCGGCAAAGACTGCCCAATAGGCATAGCGGCGCACGTCATAGTCCTGCCACCGGGGGGCGGAGAAATCATGGAGGCCTTGGGGAATGTCCTCGTAAGACGGCTCACCGTCGATGACGGGTTTCATTGGTTTTTTCTCCCAACTCATCTCCACATACCTCCAGTTGTCTTCTTCGGTATTGTCTTTGATGGTATAGTCACCGTCGCCGTTGCGCTGGCCATAGCGGCGATGACCGCTTTGGAACATGTTGAAGTCGAGCCACTCACGGTCGTTATACCACCATGCGCTTGTCGTCCTGCCACGGGGGTGGAATGTCATCACATGCCCTGGGTCGGCTTTCCTGATGGCGCGGGCAAGAGCGTCCCATGAGGCAGTGCCTTTGTCACCCATGATGTCGCCGCCAATCATCCAGATGATATTGGGCTTGTCCTTGTAGCGCTCACCGAGGAACTGTCCGTAGCGTGTGGCCTTTGCCTCGTCCATCTTGCCGATTTGTGACCCCCAGATGCAGTCCATGGCGATGTATATGCCGTTGGCTGCCGCCATGTCCACGATATAGTCGAGATGGTCCCAATATCCGTATGTTCCCGGACGGGTATAGGGCGTGAAATCAAAGGTTTCGTCGTTCGCTGGTTGTCCATAGACATTAAAGGTGGGAGTGGCACATAGCACTTGTATCTGCTCTACGTTGTAGCCTTGTTCACGCTCCTTGTTGAGATAGTATTCCACCTCATCGCGGTTGAGGCGCTCGGGCAGCAGCCAAGAGGTATTGCCCAACCAGAAGAAGGGAGTGCCGTTCTCATGTATCAAGTAGCGTTGATTGGCCGATACCGTTAGTTTGCCGTTTGTCCATGGCTTATAGGGTCTTGCGGCGGATATGCTGCATGCCATCAGCAGAAGCAGCATGGATAGAAGTGTCTTTTTCATATAGTGTTTGGGAGTTTGGGAGTTTGGGAGTTTAGGAGTTTAGGAGTTTAGACAAATGATTTATTAATCTTCAGTCTTTAATTTTCAATTTTCAAAAAGTACAATGCTTTGTCCTTTCTTGGTCTTTATTTCATAGATGTGATAGCCGTTGGCTTGCGACGACTTCATGTGTGCGCCCTTGAGTCTCACGGAAGACCGGATGCGAAGGATGCCGCCGTTGGTGCTGCGGATGGTGGTGCGCTTCAGCTTGCCGTCTTTCCATTCCATGTCTGTCTCATAGCCACCACGGGCACGGAGTCCGGTGATGGAACCGTCTCTCCAGGCATCGGGGAGGGCGGGCAGCAGGTGGATGGTGCCGTCATGGCTCTGCAACAACATCTCAGCGATGCCTGCCGTGCAACCGAAATTGCCGTCTATCTGGAAGGGCGGATGAGCATCGAATAGGTTGGAGTAGGTGCCGCCTTTTTTCTTCTCATCCCTGACCAGCGTGAGTTGGTCGCCAATGAGTTTGAGGGCATGGTTGCCGTCAAGCAGACGTGCCCAGAGACATACCTTCCATCCCATGCTCCATCCGGTGGAGGGGTCGCCACGGTGGATGAGCGAGGTTTTGGCAGCCTCGGCGAGTGCGGGTGTGGTAAGTGGCGAGATTTGGTTGCTTGGGTAAAGACCATAGAGATGCGAAACATGGCGGTGGGTATCATTGGGGTTGTCCCAGTCATCGAGCCATTCCTGCAGTTGTCCCCAGCGTCCCACCTGCATCGGGGGGAGTCCGCTGAGTTTGTCACGCAGGCTGTCGGTGAGGGTGGTCGTCTCACCCAAAAGGTCGCCTGCCTCGATGACGTGAGTGAAGAGGTCGCGCACCAGTTGGTTGTCCATGGTCACTCCTGCTGCTGTTGAGGCACCATATGGATGTGGATTCTCAGGCGAGAGACTCGGACAAATCACCCAATATCCTTTTTGTGGGTGGCGCACCATGATTTGATTGAGGAAGCGGGCTGCCTCCACCATGGTGGGATAGACTTTCCGCAAAAAAGAGATATCACCAGTGTAGAGCCAGTGCTCCCACAGATGTTGGCACATCCATGCTCCTCCAGTGGGCCACAGACCGCTTGGAGCCTTGTCGATGGCTCCGGTGACGCGCCATATGTCGGTGTTGTGGTGTAGCACCCATCCGTCGGCGCCATACATGATGCGGGCGCTCTCATGCCCGGTGTGGCTGATGTCGTCGATGAGCGAGAAGAGCGGTGCGGTTAGTTCGCTGAGGTTGGTCACCTCGGCGGGCCAGTAGTTCATCTCGCAGTTGATGTTGGTGGTGTATTTTGAGTCCCAATTGGGAAACATCTTGTCGTTCCAGATACCTTGTAGCGTGGGGGGCTGGCAACCTGGTTGCGAGGTGCAGATAAGCAGATAGCGGCCAAATTGAAAATAGGTCTCCACCAATTGGGCATCGTTGTTCTCTTTGAAGTGCAGCACACGCTCGTCGGTGGTCAGTTTGGGGAAGCGGTCGCTGCCGAGGTCGAGGGCGACGCGGTTGAAGTATTGTTGGTAGCGGCCTGTATGCTCACGTCTCATCGTGGCATAGTCCTGACTGATAGCTTCCCTAAGTTGCTGTTTCGACAGTATGGTGTCGTTGCCCGTGATGTCATCATAGTGCTTGAAGTTGGTGGCGATGCAGACATAGATGACTGCCTCGTCGGCATTGGTGATGCTGAGCACCCCGTCTTTGGATGTCAGTTTTCCACCTACAGTGGTGGCAGTGGCGCGACCGGTGAAGGTCACTTTTCCTTTCAGACCCTCATGGTTGGAGGTGGTGCCGCTCAGCACGATTTCCTTTCCCTCGCTGGCTATCAGCACATCGGCATGGGGAGAGGTGAGGTGTGCGTTGAGGGTGATGGCTCCTTTCTTGTTGGCTGTCAGGCGGATGGCGATGGTGTTGGTAGCCAGGGATGCTATATACTCCCGGCGGTATTCAATGCCATTGGCCTGATAAGTGGTGATGGCTCGAGCGGAGTCGAGTGATAATTCGCGATAATAGTGTTTGTAGTCTTCCTGTCCGGGAAAACTGATGTATAAATCGCCAAAGGGTTGATAGGGCATACCATGGTTGGTATTGCTTTGCACATGGGCTGTTGCCATGTCTTGCGCCTCTTTATAGCGCCCATCCCACACCAATTGGCGAACCTTGGGCAGATACTCCAAAGCCTCTGGATTGGCATTGTTGTTGGGGCGTCCTGCCCAGATGGTCTCTTCATTGAGTTGGATGCGGTCGGTGGCAACGTTGCCAAAGACCATGCCACCCAATCGCCCATTGCCGATGGGCAGCGCTTCTGTCCAAAGTTGGGCGGGACGGTCATACCATAGTTTGTGCGGACCTGCTGCCTGTGTCGATTGGGCGCACATGGCTGCAAGGAGGATAAGGATGACCAATACGAGATGTCCGATGGTCGGTTTTTCGGCAAACATCATGTCGATGTCTTGCTTATTGACTGATGATGTGGTGGGATAGTGGCTCATGGTTTTGGAGTCATTCTTAGGGTGTTTTCGTCCTCGATGGTCACCTTGGTTTCATCGAGTTGGGAGGCGTCAAGTCCGAATACGTCTATGAAGAAGCGATAGACTGCCTGTCGTTTGTTGGGACCGAAGTCGTGGCGCTCGTTAGGCAGGTGGATGTTGCGCACCTTGTCGGCTGCATCGTAGAAGCCATAGATGCGTTGCAAGTAAGGATATTCCAGTTCGGGAGTGGTGGAGGTCCAGTCGCCTCCGTCGCTCACTATCATCATGGGCTTGGGAGCGAAGATGGCTGCCAGTTCGGCATTGCAGGTTCCCCCTCCAGATAATTGGATGGGCATTCCACTCTCACAGGGGCAGCCGCCGTCAAACCATGACGACATGCTCACGACGGGACAGCAGGCGGTGTAGCGGTCGTCGAGGACGGACAGCAGCACTGACTGTGTACCGCCACCCGAACCACCATTGACACCGATGCGCACAGGGTCGATGTCCTTGCGTGTGGCAAGCATCATGTCGAGCAGGTCGATGCCGTTGTAGGCTTGCATCACATGGGCCTCACTGGTGTGGTGGGCATCGGCACCCACTTCGTCTTCGCTCTCACCCCATCCCCAAAGGTCGTAGCTGACACAGATGGCACCCATGCGGGCAAGCGTTGCATAGCGTTTCTGCAAGTCGGTATTGTAGCGGCCTTGGTTGAAATGTCCGTTGGGACAGATGATGAGGGCGTGCTTGCCTTTCTTCGATGGGGTGTAGATGCTGCCGCAGATGGTGTGGCCGTTGATGGTGTTCCTGCGGAAATTCTGCACGGTGTAGCCATCATGTTTTCTCACTTTTCCGAAAGTGGTGGTCTTTGTAGCAGTGGTCTCCAGCAGAGGAATGATACCTAACCGTTCTCGTACCTCTCTGCGCAAGGTGTCTCTCCGTTTCTCCCATTGTGACTTGTTGTCGTATAGGTTGCTGAGATATGCGATGAGTTTCTCACCATCCGCAGGTTGCCGACGTGGGTATTCATAGCGTTTCACCTTCCACACGTTCTTCTGCTGATACACGGGCTTGAAATCAAAGGGGGCGAGGATGTTGGTTAGGGTCTCTTCCAGACTATAGGGGCGGATGCGGAAATCGGCATATGTCACCTGGAGTCCCGTGGTGTCCATGTCATATTTCAGACGGATATCGAAACGTTGCTCCACATCCCGCATCACATCGCTCAGTGAACGGGTGAACTTGTTCTCAAGCGTCTGTGCGGTCGACATTATGGTGACCGCAAGCAGTATGGTGGTAAATATCTTTCTCATAGTTTTGTCGTTATTTTGCCTAAATTCCTCCTTTGTGCTTTTAACTTGCCGTCCACCATCAAAATCAGACCACAGCCTTGGTGGTAGCGCTGACCGTCCTTATCCCAGATGATGGTGAGCACATGACCGCGGTAGTTGATGCCGTCGAGGCAGAAATAATCCCATCGCCCATTGGGCACCAGAGGATTGACCACTACACTGCCGTCGGTCTGTGGACGCAGACCCACTAGTCCGGTGATGATAAGGTCGTTGAAGGTGGAGTGGTTGTAGTATCTGCTGCGCTCGCGGTCGCCCATCAGCCACGCTCCGTTGGTTTCATCGAGATACTCACCGATGTATGGACGGCCTCGGTGGTGCTGAGACTCCACATAAAGCTCCATTTGACGGAAGTAGACGCTGTCAGTTATGACAGGTTCGGGGTAGTCGTTCAGGTAGTTGGCCATGGCAGTGAGTGTCTGTGAGGTGGCAAAGGGCCAGACGGCTCCATCCCATTCACAGGTGCCCACTCCATGGGAACGGAATTGTGGGTGGCGGCGCTCGGCAGTGGTCAGACCATAGGGGGCAGAAAAACCTTTCTCATCGGTGACCTGCAACCATGCCTGGGCATACGTAGCCTCTTTCTTTGGAAGGTTGAAATACCAGGGGATGAAACCAATGGCCTCACGCACGGCAGCGGAGGTGTCACCTCGGAGGGTCTCAAAGAATCCATGCTTTCCGTTCCACAATCTTCCGTGAATCAGTTGGCTGAGGGTGTCGGCCTTGGCGATGTAGACGGTGGCCTTGCTCTCTTCGCCAGCCATAGAGCAGAGCATCGACAATGCCTGTGCATTGCCATACATGTAGCTGTTGATAGTGGGCCGGGCATACTGCTTCCTGCGCCCGCCGCTGATGCTCTCTTCCATACCGTCTTGCACGTCGCCCTGCCAGTAGAGTCCGGAAGGCAGGCGGTTGGTCGATTCCCAGCAGGCATACTCTTCCTCCAGACGGGGCTTCAGACTGAGCAGGAAGTTGGTGTCGCCCGAAACCTTCCATGCCTCGGTGATGGCCCATGGATTCCAAGACGAGAACTTGTTCATCTTCGACATAGCCT
>JAGCXX010000037.1 GCA_017961115.1 Prevotella sp.
CAAGGAGGGCAAGTCCTACGAGCGAGAAAATCAACATGGTGATGAACCAAGCATGTGAATCTTTCGGGAGGTTGTTGGCCTCAGCATCAGGTTGGTAGTTGACCAGCCACAGGACGAATCCAGGCACCACGCCACCCAGTGCCATACCGGCTTTGAAGAAAATGCCAGTCAAGGCATTGACGATACCAGAAATACGGCGTCCTGTGGTGTACTCACCATAAGAAATGACCTCAGGTATCAAAGCCCACATATATCCAGTAGCAACGATGACACCTGTTGATTTGATGAACTGTGCGATATAAACCAACACGATGTTGTCCTGTACGGTTCCAATTCTGCTGATGATATAGAGCAAGGCCATACCCAGAATAGCGATAGAAAGGAAAATATAGAACATGTTTTTCTTTCCCACCTTCTTCTTGATGGCAGGCACCAACGGCATGAAGATGAACGAGGGCAGTGAGCCCAGACCCATAAACAATGCCATCTGGATAGGCAGTTCTGCTCCTGCAAGTGTGGCCACGAGCAATGGTACGCCCGCCGACACACAAAGACCGCCAACATTCGCCATAAACATACGGGTGGAAGTAAGGATGGTGATTTCATCCGTATCGCGTGTCAGCGAAGAGTTGAGTGCGCCGTAAGGCACATTGATCAGTGTGTAGAGCATCGACATTCCCACGTAGGTGATGTAGGCATAGAGGATGGAGGGTTTGAAACCATCCCAGAAACAGAGGATGGCGAGAATGGTAAGTGGAATACCACCCGTCACCAGATAAGAGCGGTATTTTCCCAATTTGGGATTGTGCTTGTCCACGAAGGTTCCCACGATGGGGTCCCAGATGACATCCACCAGACGTACGATGAGGAACATGGTGCCTGCCAGTCCTGCCGATTTGGCGGCATCCCCGCCAAGCACGTAGACATCTGTGTAGAAGAATAGAAGATACATGCAGATGGTCTGATAAATCAGGTTCTGCGCAAGGTCACCAGCGCCAAATCCGATGCGCTGCACCCATGACAGCTTGTAGAAGCCGTTGTTCTCGTTTAGTGCCATTTAATTGTCGTTTTATATGAATAGTTAATGTCTGCAGTACTTGTCAGAGTTCTACCGCCCATTGGATAGGCGCGTGAGGCTATCTGAGTTTGAGAAAATATTGGGCGGCATACTCACCCATCGCCTCATAGCCTTTGGCATTGGGATGGAGCCAGTCTTCCTGCCACTCCTCTCTCAGTTGGTTTGGGTGATTCTTGTCGCGCACCGCCTCGTCGAAGTCGATGAAACCGTCAGCCTCTTTGTTGGTGCGTATCCAGTTGTTGATGGTCTGCCTCGCTGCTTCCTTGAATAGGTTGCCCTTGTCGTAGAAACTCTTGCCAAAGGGAGTGATGGTGGCAAAATAGATTTTCAGTCCTTCGTTATGGGCTTTCTTGATGAATGACTGATAAGCCCATATCATATTTCTGGCCACCTGCTCACTTGAGCCGTTGTTGCCGCCGATATCGTTGATACCCTCGAAGACGATGACCTTGGTACATCCCGATTGACCGAGAATGTCACGCTCGAAACGGTCAACGGCAGGTTCGCTCAGTCCACCGTTCAGGACACAGTTGCCGCCTATGCCGAGGTTGAGCACGGCATACTCTTTCTTGCCTTGGGTGTTGAGCACCCGTGACATGATGTCGGGCCAGCGATTTTGCATGTTGGTCGTCGACCCTCTTCCATCGGTGATAGAGTTGCCGATGATGGCGATGCACTCCTGTTCCTTCTTCGGAACGTCTATGGCTGAGATATAAAACCAATGGTCGGTATGTTTCGACCCGGCAAAGGATGTTTTTGGCTTCGCCTCACCATTGATGAGGTAGGAGGTGGTCCTTGACCCTCTGTGAGAGGTGACTTGTCCACCGGTTTCGTTAAAGTTGATGGTTATAGCCAGTCGCTGCAAGGGGCGCAGTTTGTATTTGCATAAATCACTGATGACACATTCTCCTGGAACGAGATTCACTTCACGTCCTCCGTCAAAAGTGAGGTATTTGGCAGTTTTGGGGTCGATGTTGCAGGAGTCAAGGGCATCGGCAATGAAGATGGAGTTCACTTGTGCACCCTGATAGCTGAACTCATTCGACAGTTTGAGCCTCAGGCAGTCGCCTCCTACGGAGACTTGTACGATTTGCCGCAGGGAATGATTGGAGAGCTGCTCTGGCGGGTTGTCACTTGGTCCCGTGAATTCTGGGGCGGCAGCCCACGTTCCCACCCATTCCGTCTGCTGTGCGAAATTGGTGGATGCGCAGAAGAGCGCTACGATAAAAGCAAGAGATTTAAGTTTCATAGTTGATGGATAATTATCTTTGCAAAAGTACTCATTTTTTTGAACAAAAACCTATCTATATGTATAGATTATTTTTGAGTTTGTTTCATTTTGACACTTTTGTTTACAGATTGGAGAAAATAGACCATCTGCAGTCCCCATAACTATGAAATGGTCATCTGCGCGGCATGGTTTTATAGCCTTGAAATGAAAAGGCTATAAGTGAAACGCTCCAACAACCTCAGAACTTGATAAATATGGGGTACAGTCCGTGATGGACACCCTATGGGAAGAGACTTCCGCACTGTCGGTGGTGAGCTTCACGGTGACAGCACAACCACTTTTATGGATGGGACGGAGAGCATCGAAGATGAAGTTACCGATGCTGTAGAAAATGGTGGCACCATGGTATTGCTCGTTAGGCTGCAGCGTGTGGGAGTGGTGTCCCACGATGAGATTCGCCCCTGCATCAACAAGGCGGTGTGCATCGACCACCTGTTGAAGGATGGGGCGAAAAGTGTTTTCCCCTCCCCAATGGAGGGTGACGATGATATAGTCGGAAGGTGATGAGTGGCGCAGCGCAGTCACGCGTGCCACCAAACTGTCCATAGATTCCTGACTCACGCAGGGCTTCTCGGGCAAATAGGCATAGTTTTCCAAGGCGAGACGAAGAGAAGGAAGCAGCCATACTCGGCGGGGTGAATCTGCAAGCAGCACTGGCTGTGCTGCCTCCCTCATGTTGGCTCCAGCCCCCACCGGTATCATCCCCGCCTCGCAGATATTGTCACGGGTGGAGAGCAGTCCGCGCCGTCCCTGGTCGATGCTGTGGTTGTTGGCCAGGTTGAGGTGGGTGATGCCATGCTGCCGCAATGCTCGTAAGTGTTCTGGGTCCGCACGGAAGATGTATTTCTTCTGCATCGGAGCAACGATATGTGTGGCAGGGCATTCCAGGTTGGCGATGACCAAGTCGGAGGCAGCAAAGAGGGAGTCCACGGAAGGGGAGAAGAGCGCATCCACCCCTGCTGTGTCTATTCGCTCACGCACACCACGGTCGAGAAGAAGGTCGCCGACAAAGGTGAGGGATAAAAACCCTTCTCTTCCCTCACTATAAGTAAGGGAAGATACCTCTCCTCTGCCCCCACCCCAAAGAGGAGGGGAAGCTATGAGCGAAGACATTCCGCTGAGGAAAAAGAGTATGGATAGGGTGAGTGAGCGCAAAGGAGAAATACTGATGAGAAAGTGAGAGAAACCCCCTCCCCTAGGGGTAGGGAGGGGGTTAGGATAATCGGAATGGGGTATCAGCACCCAGTACCGTAGAAGACGGTCTCGTTGGGAACCGGTTTGGTGTTGATAGGAATGATGATTTCCTTCATCCATGATGGCTTGCCCGTATTCGGATAAGACTTCAGCTTCTCCTGCCACTCCTCGTCGGTAAGACGCGGTTGGTCAACGGGTTGTTTGAACTCACGATAGGAGAACACGCCACCGCGCATGAGGTAGAGATAGCCATCCACCTCCACTACGGCATATATCTCGTTGGCAGGTCCCACTGCCTCGAAAAGGATGGATGGTTCAGGATTGTTGTCACCGTTGGCGGTATATACATCAGCCACGACGGCGATGGACTTGTCGGCTCCCTGCACGTCAAACCATCCCATCAGAGACTGGTTGGGTTCCTTGATGAGTTCGAGTGACAAGTTCTCAAAGGTGGCTCCGATATACCGGATGTGGTCGTACTCTTCATTGGTTAGCCGTTTGCCCTCCAGCTCCTTATTGGTGGCGTTGAGCAAGAATACGGCCTCATCCTTGATGTCGTCCGTGATGCTGATGATATCATCGGTGAGCAGGTTGTACTTGGAGAACACCGCACGAGTCTGGTCGATGAGGGTGATGGCCTTGCTCCAGAAGCCCTTGTTGGGTTCCACATATCCTGTCACTGTGGGTGCTGGCAGACTACCGTCACCGCACTCAGCAGCCATGGGCTGCTTGGCATAAAGGATGGCGTCGTGCTTGAGTTCAGCCCATGAGGCGAGCGAGGCATTGAGGTTCTTCTTGTTCCACTGCGGTGTCTTCATGAAATAAGGCAGGCGGGCATCATCGAAGACATTGAGCGCGTTGAGTGTAGATAACCATTGGTTGGCAATGCACACATTCCAGTCGGTAGCCTTCATCACCGCCTTCATCTTGTTGAGGTTGGGGGTGAAGCCTTCCCACTGCTTGGCCTGCTTGAGTTCGTCGATGAGGATGTGCTCGGCAGCATAACTGCCCATGGCAGCCATCACGTCGAGACCCATCGGCACGTCGCGCTTGGTCACCATGTTGTCATAGTCGGCCATTTCCAACAGCACCTCGGCGTCTGGCTGGTAGCGCTGCGGCATAAAGTTTATTTTGTTGTGGGAAGTGCGCTCAAATTTGGGCCTTATGCGGGTCTGTTTCTCCGCAATCACGTCGATACGATTGCGGAAATTGTCCATTAGCTTACCATCCTTCATCAACTGAGCCACGGTGACACCCTGCTCTTTCAGCACATCGCCTACTTGGATGATTGTGATGTTGTCGGGAGCGCCCATGAGATAGGTGATAGGCTCAAAGACGCTGTCGTATGCCTTTTTCAAGTCAGCATTGGAGCGCAAGGCATCGGCAATAAGGGCGGCACATCTTACCTTGAAACGATCATCGGTGCCGAAGGGAACAGTCTGCAGCCACATCATCGCACGGAAATACTTCTTGCACTGCTCAGAGCGAGTGTAGTGCCCGCGGGGTTTGAACAGCCCATAGGCGAACTTCACATCCAGATAACCGAGGAATTGTGAGTAGTCATCCTTTGCATTTGTGCTTTTCTCCACTTCATCCTTTGCCATTTCGGCATAGTTGGCAGGTACCGAAAGAGACTTTCCGCTGATGAGTTGGTGGGCAATAGCGAAGTAGGCAGTGTTCCACTGGGCACATTCACGCATCGTGGCATTAGATGCACTGGATGCCAAAGTATTCATGTGTTTGTGGAGTTTTTGGCACATGTCCTGCATGACATCACTCAACTTGCCTTCTTCCACCTTTCGCATCATGGTGTCGAAATAGAGATGGAAGAGTTGCAGATAAAGGTCGGTGGTGACGAAGTTGGGAAACATGCAGTAGTCATTCTTCTCATACACCTGGAAAATCTGCTCATTGTCGGCTTCTACGATGCCAAACCCGTATTTGGAGAGGTGTGTCTTCATCTCAGTGGGGAATACCTCCAGTTGGAACGGATTGATAAGGTTGTCGAGGTTGACTATTCCTGTTGAGGAGGTGAAGTTGCGTTTGCGCAGTTCGTCTTCCCTCGCCTTGAGTTTGTTGATGAAAGCAGTCTCTTTGGCAGTGTATTTGACAGGAGGCATCTTTTCCTCCTCTAAGGCACGCTTCCATGCCAGTTCGTCATACCACGATGTGGTGTTGAAAAGTTGTCTCAGTTCGCTGCTGTTGAAAAGGTATCCCTGTTTGGCGGCAAAAGAGTTGCGCAGGGCACGGAGCTCGCAGATGTTGAGTTGCGAGATGTCCATGTTCAGGTCCACTTTGCGGAGATTCTCCACATTGATTTTTCCTTTTCCTGGAATGATGATGGGTTTTTTCTCCTGAGCGGCGACGGTGAGCATCGCCATAATTGCAGTGAGCAATACAAGCATTTTTCTCATAGTCATAAAAGATTTGGTGTTGTTGTCATTCTGAAGGAGAGTTGAATACAGAGAGTGCCGCCTCATGCGACACATTGGCGGCGAGGAAGCGGCGTGCGCCGAGACCGAATTTTCGCCATTCGTGCTCTAAGACCACATAGCGTCCGTCGGTGGTTGCCTGAAGCGTGCGAACATGTCCGTCGGCGAAACAGAAGTCACGCAGGATTCCTCCTAAGCGCGAACCCATCCAAAGGGCGCGGATGCGCCCGCGGTGGTTTTTGAAGATGAAGAGCCTCCGTGCCATGACGGGGTCGAAACGTGTGGTCTTCACCACTCCGACGAGGGCATCCACTGACCCGTCGCCATCCACGTCGCCCGTGCAGAACTGATAGACCTCAAACGGCAGACGGTGGCGGTCGGTGGTGGAGTCGGTGGTGAGCACCAGGTATGAGAGGGTGTCATTGACCGTCTCCAAAGTAAACCGCTGGGCCATCGTCAAGATGGTCCACAGACACATCATTGAGAGCATCATCAAGCGTCGCATGGCCTTTTCGGGCAATGGTTTGTCTGTCGTGCTATAGGAATTTGGCGATGTCCGTCTCGATATTTTTGATCTGCTGCGGTCCAAGTTCCACCTTGTTCTCGCGGCTGATAATATAGTCGATGGGCAGGCTTTGTGCCTGATGGAGATAAGACTGCGTATTCGACCCGTCGTCGCGAACCGAAATCCAAGGAAGCGCAGCCGTTTGGGTCTTCCAGAAATGCTCGTCTTCATCAAGCGACACCTGGTAGATTTCCAGTCCGCGGTCGTGGTATTTGGTATAGAGTTCACGAAGGGCAATGATGCGCTGCATCGACCCCTCTGCACCGAAGAGATGGAAGTCGAGCAGCACCACCTTTCCCTTCAGGTCGGTGAGCCTGCGTGTCTCTCCCTTGTTGTCGGGCAGCACGATGTCGATGATGTCGGTGACCATCACCTTGTCGGCATCGATGGTGAGTCCCTCTTGCTCTGCTTGGACGATGCGCTTGGTCTTCATCGCCTCAATTGTGATGTTGTGTAAGTTCTCTCCTCTAAGTGACTTGGGGTGGAAGGTATCCCAACTGGTGGCGACGGCGGAGAAAGGTTTCACATCGTCGATGTCGCGCCGTGGGTCAAACACCATCATATAGGAACCGCCTACGATGATTCCTTGGAAGAGAGCAAAATATGATGAGGCCTTCCCAGGCTCTTTGTAGATGTAGTTGTTCATCACGTCTTTCTTATATGCTTCCACGGAGGCAAGGATGCTGTCGCTCACGGCATTGGCATTGAGGTCAGGTGCCTCAACGATTTTCTTGGCGAGTGCCTGCAACTGTATCTGTTTGAAGGCAAGTTCACGGATGGTGGCATTACTCTCCCCACCCTCAATCGTATAGTTGGATGCCATGGTGGGGTATGCTGCTTTCACAGTGATGGTCTCAGTGGAGTCGACTGCGAAATTGATGATTTGCTGTGCGATACGCAGACGGTAGAAGTCGGGAGCATCGGCAGGCATCTCCTGTGAGAAGGAGAAAGACCCGTCGGCTGCGAGTTTGACAGAGTCAATCTTCTGTGGTCCGTCGAGCGCCATGTTCTCCAGGTAGAGCATGGAGTCGGCAGCCTCAGTGATGGTGCCTTCTATTTTGAACTTTCCGTTGCTGCAAGCAGTGAGGCAGAGAGCAGCCACGATGGCGGCTGCGGGCATCAAGCCCATTTTCATTTTCATTTTCATTTACGTTTTTGATTTTTCAGCGCAAAAATAGCGAAAGTACAAGGAATAACAAAATTTTTAGGCACAAAAAAGTCGGACACCTCTTTGATGCCCGACTTTTTTAGGAGTTCATGAGTTGATGAGATTTAGGAGTTTAGACATCACTCCTGCTTCAACAGGTCATACGGCTTAACTTCTTTATCTCCTTCAACTTCTTAACTACTTCATTTATTCTGCTTTCTCATGTGAGAAGTAGATGCCACCGCAGAGTTCGATGAGCCCTTTATAAGTGTCCTTGTAACCAATTATGGTCAGTTGGTCACCCACCTCGATGTTGGCTGCCTTGATGAATCCCTTACGGTCGTCGCCTTGAGCGCCATAGCCTGGATAGCAGCCATAGACATAGAGTTCGTTGGTACCATCGGTGATGTGGAGGTTGCCATAATCATTCTCGGCTCCAGTATTGCTAAGCAGGTCCTTCACTGTGCCGGTCACCATATAGTAAACATCCTTAGAGTCATCCTTGGCATTGAATTCCTCGATGCTCACCTTAGTAACAGCATAGTTGAGTGACTCGAAGTTGCCTGATACCATCTGCGGGCTATCCTTGTAGGCTCCACGCTTGCCCACCACGGTGACGATGTCGCCCACCTTGGCGCCAGACTCAATGAAGCCCTCGGCACGGTAAATAAGCGTCTTGCCCGAGTAGTCTTGGATATAGAAACTCTTTCCTTGGCTGTCGCTGCTATAGAGTTCGGTAATCACACCGGTGATACGATACTGTGTGTCGCCTACCTCAGCGGCGAGGAAGTCTTTCACCGGCACCTCAAGGATGGCGCCCAACTGGTTGATGGTAGCCTGTGAGGTGTATTCTTTTTTGCCATCGGTGGTCTTGAAGGTCACTGTGGTGTTGCGGTCGCCGCCGGCATTGGGAGCAGCGCGGAAAGTGATGGTGGGATTTTCACCCACTGTTGAGGAGACAACACCGAGCCAGTTCTGGGCCTCTTCAGGAATCTCCACGGCCACGCCGACACCCTTGCAGGTCAGGTGGGCAACAATATCACCACCCTCTATGGGCAATATGTCAGACTTGACACCGCCGACAGTGAGTGAGTCGCATTTGATGAGTGACTTCTCTATTTTGATAACCGTCACGTCAACCAATTCTACAGTTGTGCCATATGTGGTCTTCGGACCCTCGACGGTGACCTGGTCGCCCACTTCGAGTCCCAGACTGAGGAAGTTCTTGGTCGCTCCCTTGGCATCAAGCGTACCATAGATATATATCTCGCCGGTGCCGTCGTTCAGATACCAGTTGCCATAAGTGGTGTTTGCAATACTGGTGACGATACCTGTCACACGGTAGGTCTTGGAATCGGGTCCGGCCAACACCTCTGCGCAAGTCGCATTGGAAACGGTGGCAATGCCCTGGATGATGTTGATGCGCTGGGTCTTGCCCTCACAAGTGATGAGCACTTCAGCCGTACGGCCCTCGCCCTCGCCAGCAGAGAAAGTGATGGTGCCGTTGCCAGAACCAGAAGTAGGCGACACGGTCAACCACTCAGGAATCTCAGAGACGGTCCAATTGCCATTGGCTATGACATCGATGGATGTGGTACCACCACTGGTCTTGAGGCTCACATACGATTGGGAGACACGAATCTCGTCGAGATACGTTGGGTCATTGTCATCGGAGCAACTTGTGAAAACTGCAGCGATGACAGCTACGAAGAACGGAAAGAAATATTTGAGTTTCATAATAGCTTGATTCTTTGTTCTTTACTCTTAATTGAAGATGTATCTAATACCGATAGAAGCATACCAGCACTGGCCGATGGAATGGTTGGGAGCCCATGTCTTGGTGTTGGCGCTGATGGCGGAAGGAGTGGAGAAGGTGGCATAACCCTCGGTATCCACGCCCTCATACTTCAGGATACGAGCCTCCGTGCCGATAGAAGAGTTGAGGTACTTGCTGACGCCCCAGCTGGAGTTGAAGAGGTTGAGCACGTTCTTGATATCCAAAGAGAGTTGCAGCTTATGTGTGGTTTTGCCTGCATTCACCCTGAAGTCATGCTTGTAGGCAAAGTCGATGCGGTGCACCCAAGGAGAATAGACGCTGTAAGGCTCGGCATATTCACCCTGGTGTTTCTTCAGGTAGCTGTCGTTGTGAACAAAGGCCATAAACCGATCGGCATCATCTTGGGAGACAAAACGGAACTCCTTGTTGGCCACTTGTCCGTCGGTCGGAATGTAAATGGCATCATAGTTGTAACCGTCGCTGTTCATATCGTTTACCATCATGTAGGAGTAGTTGTAACCACCCTGCCAGGTCTCATAAATGAAGCTGTAGTGGTTGCCGCTCCTGTCGTGGATAGTGGCATTGGCCACGAAACGGTTGGGTGTCACATACTGCGAGTTGTGCAGTTTGATGTTGTTGGGACCTTCCACAGTGGGAACATAGGTGAAGGCTGACTCAGCAGCAGAACCAGGCATACCTGTCACCTCCTTTGATACGGTGTGGGTATAGGCTGCCATAAGGTTCAACCACTCAAATGGTTGTGCAGTCAGGGTGACATTGGCAGTCCATCCATAGCCCTTGCTGGTGTTCTCAAGCATGAAGGCCTTGGTGCCCGTGCGGAATCCTGCGGGGAAGATAGGACGGTTGTCGACACCGTTGAAACGAGCGAAACCACCGACGGAAGGAATAGCCCAGTCGGAAATGCAGTTGTCGTGAATCTTCTTGTTGAAGATACCCTCAATTGTTGCCGTGAAGGGGAAACCTACAGGAATCTGGTAATCAATGGCCAGAGAAGTCTTCCATACCTGCGGCATCTTGAATTTGGGGTCAACGGCAGAGATGGAAGAAGGTACGGTACCCATCTCAGGTGTCACATGAGAGGGATAACCCATCGAGAAGAGTTTGTTCTGCAGGGCAGCAACTGAGGCTTGACCATTCTCGGTCACCAGGCCACCGGCAAACTGGCTCATGTCGATATAGCGGTTGCCGCTGGCATCTGTTGTATAGCCACCGGAATAGTTCTCAAAGCCCTTGACGGCAGCATTGGACTTGCCGTCCCACACCTTGGTCTTGGCATTGAGCTGTGCCTGATACTGCACCAGACCACCGTTGGTGGGCATGTTGGTGAAGAATACGAGAGGCAGACGGCCAGAGAAGAAACCGGAACCTCCACGAATCTTGAGGCTCTTGTCACCGAAAACATCGTAGGTGAAGCCCAAGCGCGGTGAGAAGGTGATGCTGGTGTCGGGCCACTTTCCGGTATCGATGTGTCGGCCACTGTAGTCAAGGTCGTAGATGGCCTTGTTGGTCATCAGGTCGCTGTTGTTGAAGAACAAACCGTCGATTCGCAGGCCATAAGTCAGTTTTAATTTGTCGGACACGGTCCAGTCATCCTGGCCATAAATGCCGGCACGATTGAACTGCACTCGGGCAGCAGGCTTCGATTCTCCGTCGTAACCGTAGGTCAGACAGACAATCTCAGGAGCGGCGCCAGACATGAAATCATCCATGCTGTTATAGCGGTAATAACCTGAACCATTACGCATATACTGGTTGTCGGCCATTTGGTGCTCGAAGGAGACACCTGCCATGATTTTGTGCTTGCCCATGTAGTAGGTCACGTCGTCTTTGATGTTCCAGATGGTGTTGTGAACGGCGTTGTTCCAAGTGAACAACTCATAGCCCAGTGCCATGTAGTTGTTCTCGCCACCGTCGAGGATATCGATGAACGGGAACTCGGAGGAGTTGGTGCCGCGGATATCATCGAGTTTGGAGTATGTGGCCAGGAACTGGTTGGAGAGGTTGTCAGTCAGACGGCTGTTCAAGTCAATGGAGAAAGAGTGCACGAGGTTGTCCATCGAATACATGGAGTTGGCAAACGCCATGGAATATTGTGACATACGGGCACCGCTCATACGTGTGCCACCATCCATAGAGGTAGCATTGGGAGCATTCCAGATGGTATTCTTGGTGTAGTTGTAGCGCAAGGCCAGATGATGCTTGTCGGTGATGTTCCAATCCAAACGGGTCAGCAATTTGTAGTTGCTCTCATCGGCGGGGAAACTGGTCCAGCTACCGGTATTGTAACCATACTTGCTCTTGACGAAATTGGAGATGGTCTCCAGGTCAGAGAGAGTCGTACGTGAGATGTTCTGATCCACATCAGCCACACCATTCCTGGAACCGCGCCAAGGCGAGGAAATGGTCGGCGTTTTGATCATCTCACCATTGACAAAGAAGAAGAGCTTGTTCTTGATAATTGGTCCGCCGAGCGACAGACCGTATGTGGTCTGGCGGTCCTTCTCACGGGCTGTGGGCAGCGTTACCTTATCAACGACATCTCCACGCAGGTTCTCGTTGCGGTGGTAGATGTAGGCAGAACCCCTGAAGGTGTTGGTACCTGATTTTGTAATGGCGTTGACACCACCACCAATGAAGTTGGTCTGTCGGACATCATAAGGTGAAATCACCACCTGCAACTCTTCAATAGCATCGAGAGAGACAGGGTTGCCGCCACCTGGCAGGTTTTCTGAAAGGCCGAAGTTATTGTTGAAGTTGGCACCGTCGATGGTGAAGTTGGCCGTACGGCCATCGGCACCGACAAAACTCATGCCATTGCCACCATAGGGAGAGAGGCGGGTAACATCGGTGATGCTGCGGCTGACAGTAGGCAGGTTGGTAATCTGCGCATTGTTGATGTTGGTTGCAGCACCCGTCTTCTCTACAGTAAACTTGGAAGCCCTACCCGAGACAACTACTTCAGTGAGTTCGTTGGCATCCTCAGAGAGTTCTACGTCAACCTTGGAAGTCTCTGCGAGCTGAAGGGTGACGCCTCTCACGGTCATGGTCTGATAACCGATGTAGGAAACAGTCACTGAGTACGGACCACCAGTACGCATACCTTGGATGTTGTAGAGTCCGTCGATGTTGGTCACAGCAGCATAGCGTGTGCCTGAAGGCTCATGCACAGCTTGCACAGTGGCGCCAATCACCGTTTCGTCAGTACCTTTCATTGTCACTCGTCCGCTCAAGGAGGAAGTCGTGACCTGAGCCATCATACTGGTGACAGACATCAGCAGGATGGACATCAGCAAAAAGAATCTTTTCTGCATAGTTAAGTAAAAATTAATTAAAAAACAAGACATTTTCAATGTCCGATCTCAAATATGGATGCAAAATTAGGTAAAAATCCGAATATTATAGTTATAAAAATGTTAAAAAGTATATTTTTCGAGAGTATTCCTAAAAAACGCAAAATATCCCGGAAATATTCGTTTATTCGCATAATAATAAGTAACTTTGCCCGATTTATTTTTTTGATGTACAAAAACCACAAGATTTTTTGATGAACGTAATTACGAAAACAGTATCATTGCCTGATGGAAGAACCATCAGCATTGAGACCGGGAAAGTGGCAAAGCAGGCAGACGGCAGCGTCATGCTCCGCATGGGCAATACGGTGTTGCTCGCCACTGTTTGTGCCGCAAAAGATGCAGTTCCCGGAACCGATTTCATGCCTTTACAGGTCGACTACCGAGAGTTGTATGCCTCAGCCGGACGTTTCCCCGGCGGTTTCACCCGTCGTGAGGGCAAGCCTGGCGACAACGAGATTCTCACGTCCCGCCTTGTGGACCGTGTGCTCCGTCCGCTGTTCCCCTCCAACTACCACGCAGAGGTGTATGTTAATGTCCTTCTTTTCTCCGCTGACGGAGTCGACCAGCCTGACGCATTGGCCGGTTTTGCAGCATCTGCCGCTCTGGCCTGCTCAGATATTCCATTTGAGTGCCCGATTTCCGAGGTCCGCGTAGCCCGCATCAACGGTGAGTATGTGGTGAACCCCACCTTCGCACAGATGAAGGAGGCCGACATGGACATCATGGTCGGTGCCTCAGCCGACAACATCATGATGGTGGAGGGTGAGATGAATGAAGTGAGCGAGCAGGACCTGCTTGCAGCTCTGAAGGTGGCTATGGACGCCATCCGCCCAATGTGCGAGTTGCAGACCGAACTGTCCAAGGAACTGGGCAAGGACGTGAAGCGCGAGTACGACCATGAGGTGAACGACGAGGAACTGCGTGAGCAGATGAACAAGGAATTGTACCAGCCTGCCTACGATGTGACGAAGCAGGCTCTGGAGAAGCACGCCCGTGCTGAAGCCTTCGACAAAATCCTCGCCGACTTCAAAGAGGCTTATGCTGCTGCCCACAGTGACCTCACGGAGGATGAACTGGCAGAGAAAAACGAGATGATGGACCGCTACTACCACGATGTGATGCGCGATGCCATGCGCCGCTGCATCCTCGACGAGGGCATCCGTCTCGACGGCCGCAAGACCGATGAGATTCGTCCCATCTGGTGCGAGGTGTCACCACTGCCCATGCCTCACGGAAGTTCTATCTTCACACGTGGTGAGACACAGTCTCTGACCACCTGCACATTGGGTACCAAACTTGATGAGAAGTTGGTTGACGACGTGCTCGACCGCAGTTATATGCGTTTCCTGCTCCACTACAACTTCCCGCCCTTCTGTACTGGCGAGGCCAAGGCACAGCGCTCCGTAGGCCGCCGCGAGATTGGTCACGGCCATTTGGCATGGCGTGCCCTGAAGGAGATGATTCCAACAGACTTCCCCTATACCGTGCGTCTCGTCAGCGAGATTCTTGAGAGCAACGGTTCGTCGTCGATGGCTACCGTTTGTGCCGGCACATTGGCATTGATGGATGCAGGTGTACCGATGAAGAAACCTGTGAGTGGTATCGCCATGGGTCTCATCAAGAATCCCGGTGAGGACAAATATGCCGTATTGAGCGATATCCTCGGTGACGAGGACCACTTGGGCGACATGGACTTCAAGACCACTGGTACTGTCGATGGTCTGACCGCCACCCAGATGGATATCAAGTGCGACGGACTGAGTTTCGACATCCTGGAGAAAGCCCTCATGCAGGCAAAGGCAGGCCGTGAGCATATCCTCGGCAAACTTACCGAGACCATCGCAGAGCCGCGTCCCGAACTCAAGCCTCATGTGCCCCGTATCGTGGCCTTTGAGATTCCTAAGGAGTTCATCGGTGCTGTTATTGGCCCGGGCGGAAAGATTATCCAGCAGATGCAGGAGGATACCGGTGCCACGATCACCATCGACGAGGAAGACGGCGTGGGCAAGGTGCAGGTGAGTGCTCCCGACAAGGAGAGTATTGATGCTGCCATTGCCAAAATCAAGGCGATTGTCGCCATTCCCGAGGTGGGTGAGATTTATGAGGGAACCGTGCGCTCCATCATGCCTTACGGCTGCTTCGTGGAAATCATGCCTGGCAAGGACGGTCTGCTCCACATCTCCGAGATTGAGTGGAAGCGTCTTGAGACTGTCGAGGATGCTGGTATCAAGGAGGGTGACAAAATCAAGGTTAAACTGATGGAGATTGACCCGAAGACTGGTAAGTACAAGCTCTCACACCGTGTGCTGGAGCCCAAACCCGAGGGCTATGCCGAGCGTGAGCGTCGTCCGCGCCCCGAGCGTGGCAACCGTGAGAACCGCCAAGGCGGTAATGGCGGTGGCAACAACCGTCAGGGTAGCAACAATGGCGGCAACAACCGTCAGGGTGGCAATGGTGGTCATCAGAACCAGAACCGCCAGCCGCGCCGCAATGACTACCGTGACCCGATGGCAGAGCGCGAGCCCCGCGACTTCAACGACAGCCTCGACCATCAGGACTTCGATTGATAGGTTCTACCTTAATTAATTATAAAATCCTCACCTCATCCAAGGTGGGGATTTTTGATGCACAAAATAATCTTTGTCTTTGGATAATTGAAGGAAAAACATTATCTTCGCATCGCATATCTCCAACTGTCATCATGAGAACATACATCAATCTCGGGAATGGAGGATTCAGACGAGTCCGCTCATATGCAAAATAGTAAAACAATCAAGATGAAATAAGGATAAACCATATGAAAAGAATTACACTTATCTCTGTCATCATGACCATATTGTCGCTCTCTGCAGTGGCTGCGACTCCAAAGAAGGCACCCAAGGAGAAAGACATGGGAGCCTATCTTTTCACCTATTTCAACGACCCCACCCACTCGTTGTTTATGGCTATCAGTTACGATGGATACACATTCACAGCCGTCAACAATGGCGAACCCATCATCTCTGGTGACTCCATCGCCGACCAGCATGGCATCCGCGACCCACATATCTGCCGCGCGCCTAATGGCAAATTCTACATCGCCATGACCGATCTTCATGTGTTTGGTAGAGAGATGGGCCTTCGCACCACTCAGTGGGAACGCCCGCAGAAATACGATTGGGGCAACAACCGTGGTCTGGTGCTCATGGCCAGTGACGACCTCATCCATTGGACCCACCACGAAGCACGCATCGACCGCCTCTTTCCCGACCAATTCGCTGATATCGGATGCGCCTGGGCTCCCCAGACCATATGGGACCCGCAGGCACAGCGACCGATGGTCTATTTCACCATCCGACAGCAGCCGGGTGCCCGTACCAAACTATATTACAGTTATGCCGACGAGGCATTCACTACCCTTGAGACAGAACCCAAACTTCTTTTCGAATACCCCGATGAGAAAATTCAGGTACTCGACGCCGATATCTGCCCGATGCCCGATGGCCGCTATTTCATGACCTATGTAGCCCAGGAGAGTCCGGGCGGCATTAAGTATATGATTAGCGACAAAATCAATCACTTCGATGATTACCATGCCGAACAGATTGACACCGAACCACGGGGGTGCGAGGCGCCCAATGTGTGGAAACGCATCGGTCAGAACAAATGGGTGGTGATGTACGATATTTACAGTGTGCAACCACACAACTTCGGTTTTGTTGAGACAAGCGACTTCAAGACCTTCACTCCTTTAGGCCGTTTCAACGAAGGTGTAATGAAGGCCGCCAATTTTTCCTCACCCAAGCATGGGTCGGTGATACAGATTACGAAAGCTGAGGCCCGCCGTCTGGAGAACTATTGGAACGAGCGGCAGAAGCAGCCCCGTATGGTCTGCCCTGGTGAAATATGGCCTGATGAGAGCGGTCGCCACATCAATGCCCATGGAGGAGGCATCATGAAATATGGTGACACCTATTATTGGTTTGGTGAGAACAAGTCTGACTCTACTTCGTCGGCCATGATTGGGGTGATGTGCTACTCCTCCCGCGACTTGCTGCATTGGAAGAACTGCGGCGTGGCTTTGCCCGTCGTCGACCAGAGAGGACACGACCTCGAGCGTGGCTGCATCTTGGAACGTCCGAAGGTGATTTACAACCCGGTGACAGGGAAGTTTTGCATGTGGTTCCACTTGGAACTGAAGGGTAGGGGGTATTCCGCCGCACGTTATGGCGTGGCCGTGAGCAACAGACCCGAAGGTCCCTACAAATATCTCTACTCCCAGCGAGCCAATGCCGGTACATGGCCAGTGGAATTCACTGCGAAGGAGACAGCCATTGCCGATACCCTTAGCGAGGAGCATTTCCCAAAATCGTGGACGCCGGATTGGCTTGATGCCATCAGGAAAGGGCTTTTCCTGAAACGAGACTACAAGGAGGGACAGATGGCACGCGACATGACGCTCTTTGTGGATGATGACGGCAAGGCTTACCACATCTTCTCTTCAGAGGAAAACATGACCCTCCATATTGCCGAACTGACTGCCGACTATCTGCACCACACCGGCCGTTATACCCGCGTGGCCCCTGGTGGTCAGAATGAGGCTCCAGCCATATTCAAGAAGGATGGTATCTATTGGATGATTACCTCTGGATGCACTGGATGGGATCCCAACGAGGCCCGTATGTTCTCTGCCAAGAGTATTTGGGGACCATGGACCCAACACCCCAATCCTTGTGTTGGTCCTGGTGCCGATAAGACCTTTGGCGGTCAAAGCACCTACATCCTGCCATATGGTGACCGATTTATCTTCATGGCCGACATCTGGCGCCCCAGACATCCCCGCGATGCCCGTTATATCTGGTTGCCCATCGACTTCGAGCAAGGCAAGCCCGTCGTCCGTTGGCGTGACAAGTGGCAGTGGGATGACATCAAATAATGTATGGCACTTAAAAATATAGGAAAAAGATAAAAAAGGACATGTATAGGTTTTGCACTTGGATCAGCCGCTGGATGGCTGTCATTGTGTTGCTGATGGCTGCAGCAGCGTTGTTGTGGCCTCAGGTCATCGGAATCATCAAGATTTCATGGATTAGTTGGTTGTTGGGACTTATCATGTTTGGCATGGGCCTGACCTTAAAACTGGAGGACTTCCGCATTGTATTCTCCCGTCCCAAGGATGTCATTGTCGGGTTCTTGGCTCAGTTTATCATTATGCCCATATTGGCTTGGTTGCTCACTAAAGTGTTTTCTTTGCCTGCCGAACTTGCCGTGGGTGTCATCCTCGTAGGTTGCTGTCCAGGTGGTACCGCCTCCAATGTCATCACCTACTTGGCAGGTGGCGACTTGGCGTTGTCTGTCGGCATTACCAGCGTTTCCACCCTCCTTGCTCCTTTGGTTACCCCCCTGCTTGCTTGGCTGCTGGCTGGGACACTCGTTGATGTCAATGTCTGGCAGATGTTCATGAGCATCGTTCAGGTCATCATCCTTCCTATTGGTTTAGGACTTTTGGTCAAGAAGTTTGTCAAACTGTCCGACAACGTGATGAACAAAGTACTGCCTGCATTCTCCACCATTGCCATCACTTTGATTGTCGGTGCTGTGGTATCGGCCAATGCTGAGAAACTGCTTACCTGCGGCCTATTGATTATCGCTGTTGTCATCCTGCACAACCTGCTGGGATTCTTGTTTGGTTTCCTTCTCTCCAAAGTGCTCCACCTGTCTAGGAAGAAAAGCACCGCCATCAGTGTCGAGGTGGGCATGCAAAACTCTGGACTGGCCTGTTCGCTCGCCCAACAGCATTTTCAATCCATGGCACTCGCGACAGTGCCCGGTGCTATCTTCAGTGTATGGCACAACATCGCAGGTGCCCTGTTGGCACGCCTGGTTAGGTCATGGAATGAGAAAGAGGAATAGCAGCACGCAAATAACAGATGCCAGGTTATTTCAGCATCGACTCCAGCAACTGAAGGTCATGTCGGTAAGTGACCTTGATGTTGGTTGGTTCTCCCTCCACAACATAGATGGGAACTTCAGGTAAGTAGCGCCTTACCACACCACAGTCATCGGTCACCGTGAAAGCAGGGTCGGCAAGTGCCAAGTCGTATGCCCTGCGGATGATGTGGCGACGGAAACACTGCGGTGTCTGTGCGTTGCGCAACTGGTCTCGGAGTGGAATGTCGGCGATGCATCCATCGTTGCTGATATGCCAGATGGTATCAGTGGTTTTTGTTGCCACTCCCACTGCATCATGGTGCTCCAAGGCATGGATACAGTCAGTGATGATGCGGTGGCTGACCATCGGCCGCACCGCATCGTGGAAGAGCAGGCAGTCATCGTCGGATGAATACGCATTGAGTGCTGCCAGACTTGAGTCATAACGCTCCTTGCCGCCTGGCAATATCTTCTTTACTTTGAGGAAGTTGCCGTTTTCTACTATCTGCTCCACCTCCGGGATGCAGTCGGCACGGCTCACCACAGCCACCTCGTCAATCAGCGGGTGACTGTCGAACACCCGTATGGTATGGGCTAAGATGGTCTCTCCCGCCACCTCAATCAGTTGCTTGGGCTTGCCTCCACCCAAACGCGAGCCACTGCCGCCCGCAAGAATGATTGCGATATTCATCATATTGCAAAAGTAAACAAAAAACCATGAAAACTTACCTTATTCTTGATAAATATCGCTATTTTTGCATGAAAAATCAACCATCATGAGAAAAACTATCATCATCAGTCTGCTGACCGTCATCTCACTGACCGCTTATGCAGCCAACGAAAAGACTTTGTTGGGCAATGACCTTGGTGCCACTTACATCGGACGGACAGAGGTGAAAGCCGATGGCTCCGTGAGTTACGACTGGAGCGGTGTCTATGTGCAGACCGACTTTTCCGGAGGTTACCTTGCCATAGAGGCATCGGAGGCTGGCGAGTCATGGCATAATCTGTTTATTGACGGTCAGTGGGTGCGCAAACTGAAAATCTCTGGCAGTACACCACAACGCATCGTTCTGGCAGAACGGCTCAGCAAAGGCACCCATCGATTGCGCTTGCAGAAATGTACAGAGGGACAATATGGATGCACCACCATCCACCGCTTCATCCTCGCCAAGAACGGCTCGATGAGTCCGGTGGCCCGTAAGGAGAGGATGATAGAGATTTACGGTGACTCGTATACCTGCGGCTATGGTACGGAAGGACTTGTTGCCAACGAGCGTTTCCGGCTCGATACTGAGAATTGCGACCAGGCATACGGATGCATAATCGCCCGCTATTTCGACGCCGACTACGCGCTCACAGCCCACTCCGGACAGGGAATGGTGCGCGACTGGGGCGATGTCAAGCAAATCTCAGACAAAAACATGTCCACTCGCTATACTCATGTCTATGATGACCACGGCGACATCGACTACGGCTTTGACCGCTATCGGCCTCAACTCGTTATGATCAACCTTGGCACCAACGACTTCTCACCTACCGCCATTCCCACCGATGAGCAGTATGTGAATGCCTACTTGAAAATGATTGCCACCATACGCAGCAAATATGACGGCGTGAAGATACTCTGCATCACCCCACACTCCGCCAGCCGCTACCTGAAAGCCGCTCTCAGCCTGCTCAGGGAGCGCACCCTTGGCATGGAGAATGTTTATATGGCCAATTCTCTCGACAATATGGTGACAGAGGCACGTGACATGGGAAATGACTGGCATCCTAACTATCAAGGTCAGAAGAAGATAGCCATGAGCCTCATTCCCCAGATTTCCGCCATCATGGGATGGGAACTTAACGATAGGATAATAGAATAACATGCGAATCACTCTTCTCACACTGGCAGCGTTCCTTCTCTCATCCGCAACCCTGTGGGCATCCGACCATACCGGCAAGCCTGCAAGGGCAATGAATTATTTCCCCGATGGAGGAGATATCGTTTGTGTGAATGGCACCAACCGCTATACCCGCGCGCTCTATGGTTCGCATGACCGTATGCGTCTGGAGACCAGCGACAGGCCTGTCTTCGCCACCTACGACCGCGACAACAGCGTCAACATCAGTTTCCTATTTAGTGACGGACAGCATCTGCTGCCTCTTGATTCCACCTCCTTTTGTGAGGCCCGCTACCAAGGGGGACAACGCACCTACATAGTGAGCGACGACTCTTGGAACGGAGGTACAACCCAAATCACGGCTATTGCCACCTATACAGAGGAGGGCGCTCTCTGGCGCTTCCACACCGAGGGGTTCAACAGCCGTCCGGCGTTTCATGCTGTGATGCGTTCCGTGGCCAAGAAGAAGATGACTCGTGACGGTGATTATGGTCTGGAACCACGCAGCAGTTTTGAGGGGGCCGGCATACCGCTCCAGACGCTCACCTGGACCAACGACAGCGACATCTATATCCTCCTCACACCCGACCGACGATTGGTGGTCGACACTTTGGGCGAAGAGCATTTCGCTCAGGAACAGGCCATCCGCGAGAACATCATCTCACGGCTGAGGATACAGACCCCTGACCCCTATATCAACACATTGGGTGCCAATCTCGCAGCCGCAGCCGACGGTCTGTGGGACGGTCAGACATGGTTGCATGGTTGTGTAGGTTGGAGAACTCCCCTCGCCGGATGGCGTGGAGCATACGTGGGCGACGTTTTGGGTTGGGGCGACCGAGCCCAGTCACATTTCGATGCATACGCCCGCAGCATGGTGACGAAAGTGCCGCCAGTCTATCCCCATCCCACCCAGGACTCCCTCCGCAATCTCGCCCGGGCAGAGGAGAAATGGGGAACGCAGATGTACAGCAATGGCTATATCTGCAGGTTGCCCGACAATGCGGAGAAGATGAGCCATTATGATATGAACCTCAATTACATCGATGAACTGATGTGGCATTTCTGTTATGATGCCGACACTGACTATATGCGCAAGATGTGGCCATATATCAAACTCCACTTCGAATGGGAGAAGCGCAACTTCGACCCCGACGGCGACCATCTCTATGATGCCTACTGCTGTATCTGGGCGAGCGATGCCCTGTGGTACAACGGTGGTGCTGTCACCCATTCTTCGGCCTACAACTACCGGGGCAACCTGCTCGCCGCACGCATCGCCACCCTCATCGGTGAGGACCCCACCCCCTACAGCACGGAGGCTGAGGCCATCCTCAAGGCGATGAACAGGCGGCTGTGGATGAACAAAGAAGGACACTGGGCGGAGTTTCAGGACCTGATGGGCGAGCGGCGCCTCCATGAGAGCGCAGCCCTTTGGACCATCTACACCCCCATCGACTGCGGTGCATGCACCCCCGATCAGGCATGGCGTGCCACACTCTATGCCGACCGCCACTTCCCTCACATTCCTATGGAGACACGGAGCGGTGACCAACCCATTGCTGATGAGGGACACCGCTATTACACGCTGAGCACATCCGATTGGTTGCCTTATGACTGGAGCACCAACAACGTGGCGCATGAGGAGGTGATGAACATGGCATTGGCCTACTTCATCGCTGGAAGACGCAACGAGGGATTTCGGCTGCTGAAAAGCGATGTGCTCGACGGCATGTTCCTCGGAGCCTGTCCAGGCAATTTCGGACAAATCAGCTATTACGACAAGGCACGCAGCGAGGCCTATCGCGACTTTGGCGACTGTATCGGTATCTCCTCACGTGCCATCGTCAACGGACTATTTGGCATCCGACCGGATGCCATCAACCGTCGCTGCGTCATCCAGTACTCCCTCCCCGATGAGTGGAAAGACACCAGCATCTCCACTCCCTACTTGTCATACACATTCCACCGCGAGGGCGACCGACTTACTTATGATGTGACCCAGCATTTCAGCCAACCGCTGGAAATCGTTATCCGCGTGGGCTTGGGCGACGGCACTTTTGTTGACTTCAGGGGTTCCGACTTGGAGCAGCAGCACATCACCGTCGACCTGTCAAAATACACCCTCCACGAGGAACCCTCGGCTGAAGAATTCATTGGTGAGAGACTTGATGACACCGATATCGACATGGCTGGACTTGCTGACTTCATAGAAGGCACCAAACAGATACCCGTCGACCTGAGCAAACTGTTCAACGCCAATGTTGATGACATCTTCCGCAACGAATACCTCTCTCCTCGTCCGCCATACACCACGCTCTCACTGCCCAAGCAAGGTATAGGACAGTGGTGTATCCCCGACCGCACCGCACATATCGAGGACGACGGACTGCGGGCAAAGAGTGTGAAAGGCGTGTTCGACACGGGTGTGGGTGTCTCCTTCCTCACCCCCGCCGAAGGACATAACATCATCTACACCTCGCTATGGGATAACTATCCGGCAAGTGTGTCCATCCCCCTCAAGGGGAAAGCCTCGTATGCCTGCCTGATGCTTGCTGGCAGTACCAACAATATGCAGAGCCGCATCGACAATGGCGTCATCATCGTGGAGTACAAGGATGGCACTGCCGACACGCTGCATCTGGTCAACCCCATCAACTGGTGTCCTATCGAACAGGACTACTATACTGACGGACTGGCATTCTGCGCAGCCTCGCTGCGGCCCTATAGGGTGCATCTGGGCAGCGGACTGGTGACACGCGACATTGCCGCTCATGTGCGCACAGGGTCATTCGCCAACTCCGTACCCGGCAACCCTGACAGCGCAGAGCCACGCCTGATTGACTGTGGGGCGGCACAGTTGCTCAAGATGCCCCTCAACCCCAGCAAGCGTTTGCGGCGACTCACCCTGCGCACCTTGTCCAATGATGTGGTCATCGGTCTGATGGCCGTCACACTGACGAAATAACCAACATTGAGGTTCCATCCCCTTCACACCCATCTCTCACCACCCCAAAGGCTCAACAACCCGATGGGGTATGTGGTGCATCCCCTCTGTCAACAAGCGGCAGAGGAGGTGCAACAGTATATCGCCTCTGTCGATGTGTGGCAGGAGGAAATAGCAAAAGGCAAGATGTTCGGCGTGTTGGTGGTAGAGGACGGGGAAGGCAAATTGGGTTTTCTCGCCGCCTACTCCGGCCTTCTTGTCGACCGCAACGACTGGCCGTATTTCGTGCCAGCCGTCTTCGATTTCCAACAACCTGACGGATATTTCAAACAAGAGGAGACTGCCATCAGTGGCATCAACCAGCGGATAAAACTTTTAGAACAATCGTCCCGATTGAGAGATATCCGCGATGCACTGCGCCGCTGTGAGGAAGAAAGGGAAAAAGATATCAAGGCATGGAAGACCGCAATGGATGACGCCAAAGCACGACGTGATGCCATCCGCCAACAACGCAGAAGAAACACACAACATGAAGAGACCCTGCCCACAGAGGAGGAGATGACCCGTGAGAGCCAGTGGATGAAAGCAGAATTGCGTAGGAAGCGTCAGCACCACGAAACTGTCCTGTCGGCCATCCGGGCTGAAGGAGATGCTTTGGAAAAGGAAATCATGGAGTTGCGCATCCTGCGGCGAAAGAAGTCGGAAGCACTGCAACAATGGTTGTTTGAGCATTTTAGGATGTTGAATGCCAAGGGAGAGACGCGCGACTTGCTCTCCATTTTTGCTGATACTTCACTGCACTTTCCACCATCGGGGTCGGGCGAATGCTGCGCACCCAAACTGCTGCAATATGCCTTTGCACACCACCTGCGACCCGTCTGCATCGCCGAGTTTTGGTGGGGACAGTCTCCAACAGGAGAAATCCGACAACACCATCAGTACTATCCTGCCTGTCGGGGAAAATGTCACCCCATACTCAAACATATGCTGCAAGGTCTTGACGTGGAACCTAATCCTTTCGAGCAAACGATTGACTCCGTGCCCGACATCATTTATGAGGATGATGTGTTGATGGTGGTGAACAAGCCCGAAGGGATGTTGTCGGTTCCAGGAAAGACCAGTGCCAATTCGGTATGGGACTTCTGCAAGAATCACTGTCCTGATGCCAATGGTCCGATGATTGTCCACCGCCTTGATATGGCAACCTCAGGTCTGATGGTTGTCGCCAAGACCAAATCGGCGCACCAAAAACTGCAGGAACAGTTCCTGCATCATACCGTGGAGAAAACCTATACCGCCCAACTGGAGCGTCCGCTGCCGCCAACAATACCTCGGAGCGGAATTATCCGATTGCCCCTTCGCCCCTCACTGCTCGACCGTCCGCGGCAGGTGGTGGACATGACCCATGGCAAGACGGCCATCACACAGTATGAGATGCTGACAGATGTCTTGGTTTCCCTCACCCCGCTCACAGGCCGCACCCACCAGTTGCGCGTGCACTGCGCCCATCACGACGGACTGGCTACCCCCATCAAAGGCGACACCCTCTACGGACAGATGGCACAACGCCTCTGTCTTCATGCCGGAAGACTGAGTTTCACCCATCCCATCACGGGTGGGCGCATGGATTTCACCAGTCCCGCCGACTTCATAGGGTAAAACCACTGGTGTCGGCCTTATAAGTCTTAAGTACAAGCGAAGCGAAAACTTCTTTAATTGCTTAACTACTTGAGAGTTGAGCAAATGCGAGATTTGAATAAACCACTTTCAACTTGAGAAAGTTGAAAAACTTTCTTATTTATTTTGCTTTCCGCTCTCTTATTTGTATCTTTGCATCAACTAAAGAAGTAAGGATTATGCAGACCAATTGTCATTTTTCGGTGCTTATCCATGAGCAAGCGAAGATTTTCGGCGAGAAAGCGGCACTGACCTACCGCGATTTTGGAAGCAAGGAATGGAAATCGGTGTCGTGGAATCATTTCTCACACATCGTCAGACAGGTGTCGAATGCCATGCTTAACATTGGTGTGCAGGTGCAGGAAAACATCGGTGTCTTCTCGCAGAATGCCGTGCAATACCTTTATACCGACTTCGGCGCTTTCGGCATCAGGGCAGTCACCGTTCCTTTCTATGCCACTTGCAGTGAGGAGCAGATTCGCTTCATGATTTCCGATGCGGAGGTGCGTATACTCTTTGTGGGAGAGCAGGAGCAGTATGACAAGGCACATCGTGTGTTCCCTCAGTGTTCATCGCTTGAGCGCATCATCGTATATGACAAAAACGTCGCCATCCATCCCAATGATGCCAATACCATCTATTTTGACGACTTCCTCAAACTTGGGGAGAATTTCCCGAGGCAGACGGAGGTAGATAAACGTTGTGCTGAGGCTTCCTACGACGATATCGCCAACATCCTCTATACAAGTGGAACGACAGGCGACAGCAAAGGTGTCATCCTGTCCCACTCGCAGTATCATGCCGCCATGGAGGGCAACCATGAGAATGTGCCCGTAGATGAGAATGATGTGGTGATGAACTTCCTTCCTTATACCCATGTCTTCGAGCGCGGATGGGCCATCCTCTGCCTCACTGTGGGTGCTCGGCTCGTCATCAACACCTACCCCAAGGAGATACAGCAGACCATGCGTGAGATTCATCCTACTTGCATGTGTTCCGTACCCCGTTTCTGGGAAAAGGTGCTCGTGGGCGTGAGGGCAAAAATCGATACCGCAGGAAGGGCTAAGAAGGCACTTTTCAAGAAAGCGCTCAGCGTTGGCCGCCGCCACAATATTGAATACCTCAGCAACGGACGGACACCACCTCCCCATCTCAAGATGGAATATACTTTCTTCAACAAGGTAGTCTTCAGTCTGATACGGAAACAACTCGGACTGGAGCGAGCACATTTCTTCCCCACAGCCGGAGCAACCGTGTCGCCCGAGGTGGAGGAATTCGTCCACTCAATCGGCATCAATATGATGGTGGGATACGGACTGACGGAGAGTCTCGCCACTGTATCAAATGACCACCTCAACAAACCCTACACCGTAGGGTCGGTGGGAAGACCTATCTCAAGCATACAGGTAAGAATCGGTGAGAATGACGAGATTCTGCTCAAGGGACCGACCATCACACGAGGTTACTACAAGCGCGAACAACTCACTGCCGCCTCTTTCGACGAGGAGGGCTTCTTCCATACCGGTGACGCGGGGTATATGCGTGATGGTGAACTGTTCCTCAAGGAAAGAATCAAGGACCTTTTCAAAACCTCCAACGGTAAGTATATTGCGCCACAACTCATCGAGTCAAAGCTGCTCGTCGACAAATTCGTCGACCAGATTGCCGTCATCGCCGACCAGCGTAAGTTTGTCTCCGCCCTCATTGTTCCCGATTTCACTATGTTGGAGGAGTATGCCGCCTCACAGGGCATCAAGGTGGCATCAAACGAGGAACTGTGCCAGCATCCCAAAGTGATGGAGATGATGCAGGAGCGCGTGGACACTCTCCAACAAGGACTCGCCAGCTACGAGCGCATTAAGCGTTTCACATTGTTGCCCAAGCCTTTCAGCATGGAGAAGGGTGAACTAACCAACACACTGAAAATCAGGCGCAACGTACTCGTGCGCAATTATGCGGCAGAAATTGAGGAAATGTACAAGGAATAAGGCAAACACCGAATCCGGAAACAATGATTACAAGTGACCAACTGAAAGATGTACTGGAGCGGGTGGAAGCCCTGCACAGATATCTTGATATAGACAAGAAGAAGATTGAGTTTGAGGAGGAGGAATTGCGTACTCAGGCACCTGATTTCTGGGACGACCCCAAAAGGGCACAGGAACAGATGATTAAGGTGAAGGGTATTCAGAAATGGCTTGATGGCTACAAGGACGTGCGCGACAAGGCAGATGAACTGCAACTCGCCTTCGATTTCTTCCACGATGATATGGTGACCGAAGAAGAAGTCGATGAGGACTACGACAGGGCCATCAAGGCCATCGAGGCACTCGAACTGAAAAATATGCTTCGCCAGAAGGAAGATCCCATGGACTGTGTGCTCAAGATCAACAGTGGTGCCGGTGGCACCGAGAGTCAGGATTGGGCGCAGATGCTCATGCGCATGTACATGCGTTGGGCTGAGGCGCATGGCCACAAGGTGACCGTAAGCAACATACAGGATGGCGATGAGGCAGGCATCAAGAGCGTTACCATGGAAATCGAGGGTGGCGACAGTGCCTATGGCTACCTGAAGAGCGAAAGCGGTGTGCACCGCCTCGTACGCGTGTCGCCCTTCAACGCTCAGGGCAAGCGTATGACCAGTTTTGCCAGTGTTTTTGTTTCCCCCCTCGTCGATGACACTATCGAGGTGTATGTCGACCCATCGAAAGTGTCATGGGACCTTTTCAGGTCGGGCGGCGCTGGCGGCCAGAACGTCAACAAAGTAGAGACAGGTGTGAGGCTCCGCTACCAATATGTCGACCCCGACACTGGCGAGGAAGAAGAAATCCTCATTGAGAATACGGAGAGCCGCAAGCAACTTGAGAACCGCAACAACGCCATGCGACTGCTCAAGTCGCAGCTCTATGACCGAGCTATGAAAAAACGACTCGAGGCAAAGGCGAAAATCGAGGCGGGGAAGAAAAAGATAGAGTGGGGCAGTCAGATACGCAGTTATGTCTTCGACGACAGGCGCGTCAAGGACCACCGCACCAACTACCAGACCACCGATGTCGATGGCGTGATGGACGGGAAGATAGATGGGTTCATCAAGGCTTATCTCATGGAATTCCCCGTCATCGATGAACAATAGGAAAAGACAACGATAACCAAATCATACGACTATGAGCAAGAAAGTGAACAAAAAGCGTCAGGCTTATCAGGAGAAACAACAAAAACAAGGACAGAATGTCGTGAAATGGATTTTCATCGGACTACTGCTCCTCGCCATCATCTACGTGGCATTCACCATGACCACCATGAACTGATTGAGCCATGAGCGGTTTTGAGATTGAAAGGAAATTCCTCGTCCATAAGGATAAGGACTATAAGAGTCATGCCTATGCCTACAGTTATATCAAGCAAGGCTATATCGCTGCGAGGAGTGCGACCATCAGGGTGAGGGTGCGCGACGACAGGGCATATCTCACCATCAAGGGACCGTCTGTCGATGGTGGCCTCAAACGCTATGAGTTTGAGAAGGAAATCACGCTTGATGAGGCACAGCATTTGTTTGAGTTATGCGAACCTGGTGTGGTGGAGAAGACACGATACCTCGTGCGCAGCGGCGAACACATCATCGAGGTTGATGAGTTTGTCGGCGACAACGAGGGACTTGTCATTGCCGAGATAGAATTGGGTGCGGAGAACGAGGCTTATGAGTTGCCCGACTTCATCGGACCGGAGGTCACGGGCGATGTGAGGTTTTACAACAAGCAGCTTAGGAGGCATCCTTATTATTTGTGGCGCAACGATTTGCCACCAGAATTCCAATGATGAAGGCGAGGGTGGACCCTACGCTGTTGGCTGCAAAGTCAAGCCACTCGCCACTTCGGCGTCCGCCGGTGCAATAGGCTTGAAGGATTTCGAGCAGGCCACCCATGGCGATAGGTGCCAACCAGATGAGCAAGGTGACACGCCGCCGGTTCACCTTCTTGTGCTGACGCAAATATTCCCACCACATCACAAGTCCTGTTCCCAAGTACATGGTGGTGTGTGTCCATTTGTCCACTGCCCTCACATGTCCTACATGCACATGGACATCAAGGAAAAGGCACAGATACCAGATGACGGCAATTGCCAGACAGGAGAGGGGATAGTGGGTGATGAGATGGCGGAGATATTTCATGTTTTTGAGATTTTCAGGTGCAAAATTAGAGGTTTTTCCTTTTATTTGCAAATAATCGTAATACATATAATATTATAAGGCTGATGGCTAAGACAACGGAAAGAGCGCATTTCGGAAGCAAGTTGGGCGTGGTGCTAGCCACGGCGGGTTCGGCCGTGGGACTGGGCAACGTGTGGCGTTTCCCCTATATGGCGGGAGAGAATGGTGGTGCTGCGTTCATCATTATCTATGTGTTGTGTGTGCTCATCCTTGGCATCCCCTGTATGGTGAGCGAGTTTGTCATCGGCCGTCACGGAGCCGCCAACACGGCGAGAGCTTACAGCCGCATCGCGGGAGGAAGTGCATGGAAATACGTGGGATACCTGGGTGTGCTCACTGGATTTCTCATCTCCGGCTATTATGCCGTGGTGTCGGGATGGTGCCTGCAATATGTCTATGGTGCCCTTGTGGGCGGTATCAATGGCGATGCCGACCACGTCACTCGTTATTTCTCTGAGTTCTCCTCCCATCCTGTCAAACCTGTGTTTTGGGCGGTGGTGTTTTTGGTCATCACCCATTTTGTCATCGTCAGGGGGGTGCGCAATGGCATCGAGCGGGTGTCGAAGATGATGATGCCCACACTGTTTGTGCTTCTATTGGTCATTGTGGTGGCATCATGTATGTTGCCGGGAGCGGAGAAAGGCATTGCCTTTCTCTTCAAACCCGACTTTTCCAAGTTGGACAGCAATTTGTTTCTCGGTGCGTTGGGACAGTCGTTCTACTCGCTCAGCATTGCCATGGGATGCATCTGCACCTATGCGTCATATTTCTCCCGGCACACCAACCTGCTTAACTCTGCACTTGAGATCAGCATTGTCGATTGTCTCGTTGCCATCCTCGCCGGACTGATGATTTTCCCGGCTGCATTCTCAGTGGGCATCAGTCCTGACTCTGGGGCATCACTGGTCTTCATTACTCTTCCCAACGTGTTCCAGCAGGCCTTCGTCTCCATGCCTGTGGTGGGGTATGTTGTAGGTATACTGTTCTACCTGCTCCTTGCGGTGGCTGCACTCACCTCGCTCATTTCCCTGCATGAGGTGAGCACTGCCTTCCTGCAGGAGGAATTGCATATCTCCAGGGCACGGGCCGCCACTATTATCACCGTTTCCCTCTCAATCATAGGTATGTTCTGCTCCTTCTCTCTCGGTGCGGTCAAAGGACTAAGTCTGTGGGGAATGCCTCTCTTCGATATCTTCGACTTTGTCACTGGACAGATTTTCCTGCCTGTCGGCGGACTGCTCACCTGCATCTTTGTGGGATGGGTGGTGCCACGTAAAGTGGTACATGATGAGTTTACCAATTGGGGTACGCTGCGCACCACATTCTTCGGTGTCTATCTTTTCTTGGTTCGCTTCATCTGTCCTGTAAGCATCATCGCCATATTCCTTCATCAGTTGGGCATTTTCTAAAACATAATCATTATGAGCAGTGGCATGCGAGGCGGTTTCACCTCAAAGATGGGCATCGTCCTGGCGACGGCAGGTTCGGCTGTCGGACTTGGCAATATCTGGCGCTTTCCCTATATGACTGGTATGAACGGCGGAGCAGCTTTCATCCTGATTTATTGTGTGTGCGTGCTCTTGCTCGGCATCCCAGGCATGGTGGCTGAATTTGTCGTGGGGCGCTCGTCGCAGTCTAATGCGGCAAGGGCGTACAACAAATTGGCCGGCAGCACCCCATGGCGTGTCATCGGTTATTTGGGCGTGATAACATCAATGATAATCTTGGGATTCTACGCCGTGGTGGCAGGTTGGTGCCTGCAGTATCTTTGGGTATCGCTCTCTGCCCAGCTCAGTGGCAATGTGGGTGAGGTAGAGGCTTATTTTGCTGCCTTCTCCTCCAATCCGTGGAAACCCACGCTTTGGGCACTGTGCTTCATCCTTCTGACTCATTTCGTGGTGGCACGTGGCGTGCGCGACGGCATCGAGCGAGCATCTAAAATGCTCATGCCCACGTTGTTGGTGCTCTTGTTGATATTGATAGTGGCATCCTGCATGTTGCCTGGAGCATCGCGCGGCATCGAATTCCTGTTCAAGCCCGACTTCTCTAAGGTGACAGGCACGGTGGTGCTCGAGGCACTGGGACAGGCGTTCTTCTCGCTCTCTCTCGGAACGGCATGCCTTTGCACCTATGCCTCCTATTTCACTCGCAAGACCAAGTTGGTGGAAGCAGCCGTGCAGATATCGCTGCTCGACACCTTTATCGCCATCCTCGCCGGACTGATGATATTCCCCGCCGCATTCTCCGTGGGGGTGAGTCCCAACTCTGGTCCGTCGCTCATCTTCATCACGCTGCCCAACGTGTTTCACGAGGCGTTTGGTAGTGTCCCTCTCGTGGGTTATGTCATCGCGGTGCTTTTCTATGCGTTGCTTTCCCTTGCTGCGCTAACCTCCACCATCTCCATGCATGAGATAGGAACCGCTTTCTTCCATGAAGAATTGCATATTACGCGCAACCAAGGGGCATGGATTGTCACCGTGCTCTGTGGCATCATCGCCGTGCTCTGCTCATTGTCGAATGGTGTGCTCGCCCAACTTACCATTATGGGGCAGGGGTTGTTGGACTTCTGCGACTCGCTCACTGCCAACATACTTTTGCCTTTGGGCGCTTTCCTCACCTGTCTTTTCGTGGGCTGGTATGTTCCGAGGAAAGTGGTGAGCGACCAAGTCACCAATTGGGGCGAGAGCACTCTATGGAGTTACCGTGTGTTCCTCTTCTTCGTACGCTTCGTATGCCCGCTGTGCATCGCTGTCATCTTCCTTCATCAACTCAAGGTCATTTAATGCCGTCGCCTCATGTCGTGGAGGGAGTTTTTCTATTTCCAGAAGTCTGACCGCAAGGTTCTTGTTGTGGCGATGTGTGTGGCTGTCGTTGCTTTGGGCGTCATTTTCTTGTTGGGCGGACGCCATGACACTACGCCAGGAGGAGAGAGCGATAGCCTCGCCATGAATGAGGGAATGGAGAATCCCCCTCAAGATGGGGCATATTATGCCACAGAGGGACGCACCATCACCTTGTCGCCTTTCGATCCCAACACGGCAGACAGCACACAACTGCTCTCCCTCGGTCTGCAACCGTGGCAGGTGCGCAACATCTATCGCTATCGTGCCAAGGGAGGTGTCTTTCGTCAACCAGAGGATTTTGCGCGCGTCTATGGACTTACGGCGGGACAATACCGTGAGTTGCAGCCTTATATCCGTATCTCACCCGACTATCGTCCGGCATCGGAAGTGTATGGCAGAAATCACTCGTATGGCAACGGACGTGGGGGTGCATACGGCGGTCAAGGAGGTGAAAGTGGGGGTGGGAGAAAACCCTTTTGGAGTTCCGCCCGTGACGGGGGTGCTGTCCAAGGAAATTCCGTGGAGGGCAATCACGAACGGGGTGCCACTGGATTTGTGCGCGACACGGTGCGGTATCCTGTAAAACTAAGAGAGGGGGAAGTGATTGACCTCAACGCATCCGACACCACCATGCTGAAGAAAGTGCCGGGCATAGGCAGTTATTATGCCCGCAAGGTGGTGGCCTACCGTGAGCGACTCGGTGGGTTCTTCTCCACCGACCAGTTGTTTGAGATAGAGGGATTCCCAGAGGAGGCTGTCGACTTCCTCACCTGCAATGGGACAGTTGTAAAGAAACTAAACGTCAACCAACTTTCACAGTCTCAGCTTCGTAAGCATCCATACATCGGTTTTTATCAGGCGAAGGCGATTACCGACTACCGCCGCCTCAAGGGACCGCTCCATTCCCTTGATGACCTCCGTCTGTTGCCCGATTTCTCTCAAGAAGTCATCGACCGCCTCTCACCGTACGTGGAGTTTTGACAACCTCTCTGCCCTAAAAAGGAGAAGAATATGTGTTGCGGGATTTATTTCACCACAAACTTCTTTCCGTTTCGGATATAGATGCCTTTGGGCAGGTCATCACCTGTCACACGGATGCCAGAAAGGGTGAAGATGCCCTGTGGGGCAGTTCTGGGAGCGGAGTAGATGCTGCTGATGGCAGTCGTGTCGCACTCCTTGAACAGCAGGGCATGCAGCATGGTGCTGCTGGGCGTACTTGTATAGATATTGAAACGTGGGCTGAGGTAATTGAACAGCATGGTGCCCAATTCCGCATAGTTCAGCGTCACACCATCCGTCACTTCTGAAAGTTCCCACTCCCTGGGTTCAGGGTCGTAAGCCAGTTTCTTTGTTTCTGTGGCATAGAGGTATTCCCACTCAGAGTTGCGCAGACTGTATTTGTTGCCCTCACCCTCGAGGAAGAAGATTTCCACTTTGTCATTGACAGTGATGAGGTCGTTGTCCAACTCGATTTTCACGTGGGTGAGATAGTCATTGACCATTGCCCCGGCTGCAGTACTCTTCATACTGCCGATGATGTAGTACTTGCCCGACTCCATTTCCTCAAGAGACTTCACCTTTTGGAATTTTTTGACTAAGGACCCAGGACGGATGGTGAAGGTGGCTGTCGCCACTTTGCTGACCTCGTTGTCGAGGATGGCGATGGCTTTGATGACAGTGGTAGTGTCGATAGTAAATGGTTCGGTGTATAGTGTGCTTTCTGCGGTAGGTATGCTTTCATCGGTAGTATAATAGATGGCAGCGTCCTTGGTCCTGCATTTGATGGTGATGGTCTGCTCACCTGAATAACTGCCATTCTCTGGTGAGAATGTAGGGGTACCCACAACGACATCCTTGAAGTTGAAGGAGATGAGTCCTTTGATGCTTCGCTCGATATCACTGAGCAGGAAGTCCATGAAGTAAGTGCCGTTGGATGTCTGGTTGTAGAATTTAGCTTCTGGGGTTGTCTCGGCTCCGAAGGAATTGATGTCTCCGTAGGGGAATGGGTCATTTCTCATGCCCCTTTCGGAATAGTATTTGGTGCCTTGATAAACGGTGTATTGATATTCGTTGTCGGCGGGAATCCATGTCATCCGCTGATGATTAGGAAAGTCATTGGGTGAGTTGTTGTCCCAGGCTTTCTTGTTGTAGTCCACATGGATAATGAGCAGTCCCTCGCCGGGCAGTTCGGCATCCCATCCCACTTTCTCACGATTTTCCAACAAGAAATACTCATTTTTGTTGGCATCGTTGTAGATGATATATGCCTCAGCTTTTTCCTGTAAGGGTTTCATGTCTTTCACCGACATTTTTCCTGTGAGTTCGGTTGGCTCCATCCATCCCGCTACCCATCGCTCATAACTGGTGTATCCTGCGGGCAGATAACCGTCGCCGTTGTAGCATCCGCCGTCCATCAGGTCCCAGTAGCCCATTCCCTGTCCACCGCTGTAGTCAGTGTCGTAGAAATCGGGATAGCCAAGACAATGGCTGAATTCATGGCATATGGTGCCTATGCCGTCCAGATCGTTGTTGCCGTTGAGTTCGGGTCCGCAGGCGTAGGTGTTGATAGTCACTCCATCAAGTTCCTGAGGGCCGCTGCCGTCGCCATAGTACTGGGCACCGGAGAGAACCCATTCATGAGGCCAGATGGAGTAGGAGGGACCTCCGTCGGCCTCTCCCTTACCGGCAAATACCACATACACTTGGTCTACCTCACCATCGCCGTCCCAATCATAGTCAGCGAAGTTGACGCTCTCGTCAGCCAGTTGGCATGCCTCGATAATCATGGATGCAGGATGTTTGTCATCTCCCTGGGCGTTGTTGGCTCCATAGTAGTTGCGGTTCTCTGTCACAGTCACGGGTCCCACGACATCAAACTCGAGGTCGAAGAGCCCTTCGCTCTGTGCATAGAAATAATCGTAGACCGAACCCTTGAAACTGCCTTCCTTGTAATTCTTCTCATTGGCGATGCGGGTATACAACTCATTGTTGTGCTCTTCCCTGAAGGCCAGGTCATTGAAGTTGGCGAGGATGATGACGCCTTTCTTCTTCCCGATGAAGTTGCTGGCTTTGGTGACCTTTCCGGGGGCGAGGCGCTTGCTGCGGCGCTCGTTGTTGTTGTTGCGGCGCCCCTTGCTCGTCTCATCGGCTGTCAGGCGGTAGACGCGGTGGAAGATTTCCTGTTCGTCAGCGCGGTAGGCTTGACCGTCGGACCCCAACCAATAGTGTCCGAATTCATCACCCACCAGTCGTGCGGTGATGGTGCTGCCGTCAGTCAGGGTGATTTTCCGTGTCACGCCAGGTTTGGCAGGTACGGCTGCGATGTTGAGGGTAAATAGGGTGGCTGCGAGGAGCAGCATGAGCCGATTGACTTTTTGGATGTATTGTCTTGTATTCATTATGATATAGTCTGAAATTGGGCAAAGATAGCTAAAAAAAAACACCTTGCCAAAAACCGCCTTTTCTTTTAGTATGAATTAACGATGTTGTGAGTTTCTCGGATGGCAAATGAGGATAAAAAAATCAGGCGGACTGTAAATCCGCCTGAATATTTCCATCCCCTGAGAAGGGTTAGGGAGAGGTATTATTTCCTTATCATCTTCTTGCCGTTGGTGATGACGATACCTTTGTAAGTGTCGCTCACACGCTGTCCGGCGAGGTTGTAGGTGGCACCGTTCATGGCATTGCCAGTCTTCACAGTCTCGATGTTTGAGGCAAGGTATTCCTCGTAACCGGGGAAGTCGGCCAGCATCTGTGCCTTGATTTCGCCCTGAGTCATCTTGTTGTTCTTGATGAGAAGGCGGGCGAAGCGGAAGGGAGCGTCATTGTCGTTCCAATCCCATGCCTGGTTGCCGCCGAGGCACACATACTTCAGGTCGGCACCATTGGTGAAGAGACCGCTGAGGACCTGTCCTTCGCTCACACCGTCGATGTTCCACTCGTTCTTCACTTCGCCGTCAAGGAAAATCTTAGCATTGGTGTCGGTGAAGACAGCAGTGTAGTAGTGCCATTTCTGGTCCTCCAGCCAGTTGCCGGCAAAGTTGTGGGCAGCGTCATTTGCCTCCCATGCGTTTTGGTTGTAGACATTGTTCTTGCCTGAAACGTTGTTGGCGGCAGTGAAGTCACACCATCCGCTGCAGTTCACCTGGGCAAAGCCACGGCTCTGGAGTGCTAACATCGGCATACCGTTGGGGCTGTCCTTCTGGGCATATGCTGTGAGGAAGGGAGCATAGGTGTACTGGTTGGGTGTGAATCCCTCTGCGCTCACCCAGAATGCGATGGTCAGCTCATGTGTATTGGCGGAGTGAGCCAGCACGTCCTCGGGCAGCAAGCAGTAGCTGGTGCGTACAGCACTGCCATCATTCTGGAAGTAGTCGCCGAAAGGAGCACCCTCTTCTTCGGTGGAGGTAAACTGTCCGTTGCCGACGATAGACTCGCCTTTCCATGTCTTGCGCTCACCCGTCTCGGAATCCTCGTAGGTGGAGAAGTTGGTGGTGTAGATAAATGGAGGTTCGATGCCGTTGATGAGTTCTTCTGCGGTCATGCCCTCATGGAACTCAAATCCGCCGAAACCAATTTGTGAACTGTGCTGGAACACCCAATACTCCTCGCCTGCCTCGATGTCGAAGGTCAGCCATCCCCAGAAATTCTGGTTGCCGTTTCCGATGACATATTGGCGCTCCACAGCCATAGCGTCGGCTTCAGCTTTCATCTGAGCCAGTTCCTCAGCTGTTTTCTCGCCAGCTGCCACGGCATTATCATAGCTTCCATAGATATATACATGGTGCACGGAGTCAACCTGTTCCACGGAGAGCATCTTCTTCTTTCCATTCTCATCGTTGACACCATTGATATAGCCTGAGGCATAGAGTTTCTGGGCTTTCATGTCCTTGGCATTGACCACGAAGGTCTTGCGGTTACCCTTGTTTGCCCATACTTTTACCTTGAAGGCACCCTTGGCGGTGGCTGAGAATTTGTAGTACAGTCCGGTGATGGGCATGCCTTTCGACCCATCAGGCTCATAATACACATAATCTGCCTTGTAACTGTTGTCGACGAGTACGCCATCCTTGCTGTTCTGCACGGCATACATCTCCACGTAGGGGTTGCCTGTGCCATTAACATACCAGAAGTCAATATCGCCTTGATTCTTCAGACTCCAAGAGACATCGTTCCAGGCACCCACCGACTGGATATAGTAGGTGTTTTCCTTCCCCTCGACGGGAGCGCCGATAGTGATTTGTTGGGCAGCACCGCCAATTTCTGGGTCGTTGGCAGGTGTGGTGCCTCCCACGCCGGTGACGGTGGCTTTTCCTACTTTGATGGTGATGACCGACTTTCCGTCTGCGGTGTTGTTGGCAGTGCCTCCACCTTCACCGGCTACAGCGGCGAATTCCGGAGCCAGTTTGCCATCGACGATGGCATTGTAGACATCTTGAGCACTGGCAGTCATGGTGCAGAGCGCCATTGCAATCAATGTGTAGATTTTCTTCATAGACGTTTTAGTTAGATAAGTTAAATAATGGATACTTTAAAATTCAAATCAACTCCAAAAATAAGTGAATTTTTTTGAATCCTCGCCATAGTGTTTGTTATTTTATGAATTTTTAATAACTTTGCCAAAACTATTGGATTTAGGATTGGCTGAAATGCTTGCTTTCAGTATGACGAGGTGCAGTATAAATTTCAAATCTCAAACTTCAAATCTCAAACCTCAAAAATGAGAAAGTACCTGATTATAATCATTCTTTTGGCCTGTGTGAGTGTCGCCAAGGCGCAGCGAGCTGACTACAGCAAGATGTCGTCGATGGTGAGGCAACTCACTCTCACGCAGCGCAGCGAGATGAGGCGGAAACCCGCCATGACTGACCGCAGCGTGTGTGCTTTCGTGCGTGTCGACAGGCAAAATATAGAGCACCAACCAGATATGGGCGGAGAGAGTGCCTCCGACAGCGAGGAGATGCTCATCCGTTTAGGATGTGAGCCCCTTGCACAGTTTGGCGACATCTTCATCGCCAATATCCCGCTGCGGCGGTTGGGTGCCCTCTCTCTTCATCCCGCCATCACCCGCATTGAGGCGAGGCAGGGCAATACCATCAGCATGGACACCACCACGGTGTTGATGGGCGGAGCACGCGCTCATCTGGGCGACCAGTTGCCGCAGGCCTTCACTGGTGAGGGGGTCATCGTGGGGGTTGAGGATATCGGCTTCGACCTCACCCATCCCAATTTCTACGACACGTCGCTCTCACGCTACCGCATCCGTCGGTTGTGGGATTTCCTTTCCACCGACACCGTGGGGTCACCGCTGTATGTCGGTGCCGACTACACCACGGAGGAAGCACTGAAGACGTATGCCCATTCACGCGACGCCATGCTCCTCTCTCACGGCACCCATACGCTTGGTTCTGCGGCAGGGAGCGGTTACAACACGGCTTACAGGGGTATGGCTCCTGGCAGCGACATCTGTCTTGTCGCCAATGGAGTGGGTGAGAATGCCGTACTCATCGACTCGGCCGATGTCTATAAGTTCACCTATGCCACCGATGCCCTCGGGTTCAAATATATTTTTGACTATGCCGATGCTGTGGGAAAACCCTGTGTCGTCTCTTTCAGCGAGGGGTCGGCGATGGATTTCAGGGGTGACGACGAACTCTATTATGAGGTACTCGACCGTCTCACCGGCCCCGGCCACATCATGGTGGCATCGGCAGGCAATGAGGGACAACAGGTCAACCATGTGAGGAAACCGTTGGACAAGGAGCGTGCTACTGTAGCCATCCTCTCAAATGGAGCAGCAGCTTATTTCTCCGTGAAGGGCAAAACCGACAGTTACACACTGCGGCTGCGGTTGCCGGGACCCGACGGTGGCACTGCGGTGCGCGACCTCACCGTGGCGGGTATTTACGCCATGGCAGACTCGCTCTATACCGACACCCTCGAGGTGGACGGCAAGCCTTATTACATCACTGCCAATAGTTACCCCTCTTGTTTCGACAAGAGCCAGAATGTGATTGAAGTCATCTTGGAGACCGACAAGCGGCTCGGACTCGACTACTATACAGCGGTGGACCTCATTGGTGAAGGTTGCGAGGTGGAACTCTTCCGCGGGGTGGGTTATCTGGTGCCCTCCGACCGTTCCCTGGGCGACAATACCTATTCTATCCATTCGCCCGCGAGCGCTCCTTCCGTCATCTGTGTAGGGGCGACGAGCTATAGGTCGGAGTATGTCAACTATCTCGGCGATCAGCGAGTATACGACATGGGAAAAAATGGAGAAAGGGGAGCCTACTCTTCTGTAGGACCGACTTATGACGGACGTATCAAACCTGATGTGATGGCACCAGGCACCAATATCATCTCCTCATACAGCAGTTATTATTTGGAAGCGAAACCCGACGCGTCCGACATCGCTTCCGACGTGCAGCATTTTGAGTTCAACGGGCGCACTTACGCATGGAATGCCAACAGCGGCACGTCGATGTCCACCCCTGTGGTGGCAGGAGCTGTCGCACTGTGGCTGCAGGCAAAGCCCGACCTCTCGCCCGAGGACGTTCTCGAGGTCATACGTGCCACGTCGCGCCATAATGACCCATCGCTCACCTATCCCAACAATCTGTATGGTCACGGCGAGGTGGATGCCTATGCCGGACTGCTCTATGTCCTCAATCTCTCACAGGTTGAAGGCATCACTTCTCATCAGCCGTCGGGCGTGCGTTTTGCGATGGATGGTGACCGTCTGCAACTGACATTTGACAAGGAAGTGACCCACCCCGTGACGGTGCGTGTCTACACCACTTCCGGCGCTGTGGTCAGCACCTATAAGGCAACACCAGCA